>JANMKO010000475.1:0-6403 GCA_031372085.1 Betaproteobacteria bacterium | reverse complement strand
TGGCCTCGGCGCCCCGGGCATTGACGCCCATGTAGACGCCCAGCGCCACGGTCACGTCCGACGCAAAGCCCGGGTACGGGAAGCGCTGCTGGCGAAAGCAGTCATTGAGCCGGCGCTGCAGGGTCCACAGCTCACCGCTGGACACCCGGTACGCCGGCCAGGCGGCAAAGCCGGCGCCGTCGCCCGGGTTGCCGGTGAGCCGGGGCAGCTCTTGCAGCCGCACGCGCTTGCCGTCCTCACCGTGGCAACTGGCGCAAGAAAAATCCATCGGCCCGCCGCGAAAGAAAAACGCCCGTTTGCCGAGTTGGTAAAAGCGCTGCTCCTCGGGGTGGGCCTGCGGCAGCGCCAGCGCCTGGCCACGCGACGCCGCCGCCACCCAGGCCGCCAGCGCGGTGACGGTCGCCTGCTCGCCTTTGTCAAACGGCGTGGCGGCAATCTCACTGGCCTTGAAGCCCTGCAAGGTCTCCATGCAGGTGAGCAGGCGCGATTCAAGGTCTTGCACCCGGCCGGTGTCGACAAAATAGCGTGGCAGTTGCACCCACGCACCGGCCACCACGCCCGGGCCCAGGCCCAGGTTGCAGCGCTCAAGCGACGCCGCCTTGGGCCCGCGCGGCGTGGCCCACAGCGCCTCGCCTTTGGCCTCAAAAAGCTCGGCCGGGTTGCCGTCCTCCAGCATCTTGCGGTACTCGGCAATGCCCTGCGCGGTGGTTTTCGCGGCGGCGGCGGCGGCGGCGGCGGGCGCGCCGGACTGGGCCGGCGCCGGCGCAGGGGCGGCCGCCAGACCGACGACGGCCAAAGCAGCACACAACGCCTGTTTCATGGGGTTTTCCGGGGCGGCGGCAGCGGCGTGACTTGGCGGGTCACGCCACCGTCGCCTCGTCGCTGCGTTTGTCGCCCCGGTTGTCGGTCCAGGTGACGCCGATCTTGTCGCCGGCCTTGGCGCCTTTGACGACAAACTGCAAAAACGGGTTCTTCGCAATCGACGGCCCCCACTGCGCTGTCAATACCGGCTGGCCGTTGTGCTGGGCGCTCACCTCGGTGATGTGCCAGGCCGGGATGGTCTTGCCGGCGGCGTCTTTGCGCTGGCCGGTTTCCATCTCGTGGGCCATCAGCACGCGCACGGTGGCCTTGTCGCCTGCGGCCTGGGCGCGGATGCGCATCGGGTCTGACATGGTTTTGCTCCTGGTTCCGAGAGTTGAAAGCCGCGCCGCGTCAACCGCCGCAACCGCCCAGCGTGACCTTGATCTCTTTTTGCGCAAACAGCACCCTGCCGTCGGCCAGCACCGCCACCGCCAGCACATTCGACGACTGGCCCATCTTGACCCGGGTGGCAAAGGCCGGCTCGACCGAATCCGACACGTCGAAGATCGCGCACAGCGCGCTGGGGTTTTTTTCCACCAGGATGAGCAGGCGCTTGACGCCCGGCAGCGCGCTGCTGCAACTGACGGGCACCACCGCGCCGTTCTCGGCGATGTCCGGGCCTTGCAGGCTGACCTCTTTGCTTTCGACCGGGGCCGACAGGCCGAGGGCCCGGGCCACATCGGCCAGCGATTTGGCGTCGAAGGCGCTGGCCGACCAGGCCGCCTGGGCCGCCGGGGGCAGCAGGCCCAGGCCGGCCAGCAAGCTGGCCACACCGGCACTGCGCTGGAGCATCTGGCGACGGGATGGCATGCGGCGGTCTCCTGGGTTGTCGAGCCAACGGCCCGGCCAGCGGGCCAGCCAGACCGGGCGGGGGCCAGACCGTACCACTTGCCGGCGCCGTCGGTGGGCCCCCGGGCGATTGGCCCCGGCATCACCACCGCCCGGCCCGGGCTTGCCGGCGGTGGCGGCGGGGCGGCGGGGGCGGCGGGGCGGCGGGGCCACTACGATGGTTCATCATCGCGGCAACCGCCAGGCAACGCCAACCTCGCAACGCGACGCACCCGGCGCCGCACGCGCGGCGCCATTCACCCCACACCACCCACCCCGATGCCCCATGCCGCGCAGCCGCTGAAACACCTGGTCCCCGGCTGGTATGCCACCGTGATGGGCCTGACCGGCCTGTCACTGGCCTGGCACCGGGCGGCGCCGTTGATGGGCAGCGGCGCCGACGCCGTGGCCGGCGTGCTGGGCGTGCTGGCCGCCGCCGTGTTTGTGCTGCTGGCGCTGGCCACCGTGCTGCGCGGCCGGCGCCACCCCGAGGCCTGGGCCGACGACCGCCGCCACCCGGTGCGCCACACGCTGGTGGCCACGCTGCCGATCTCGCTGATCCTGCTGGCCACCGTGGCGGTGGCCGAGCTGGGCCCCAGCATGCCGCTGCGCCTGCTGTGGTGGGCCGGCGCGCTGGCGCAATTGCTGACCACCGTCTGGGTGCTGGCGCGCTGGCTGCGGCCCGGGGCGGCCGGCGGCCTGGCTTGGGCCAGCGCCACGCCGACGCTGTTTTTGCCCATCGTCGGCAATGTGCTGGTGCCGCTGGCCGGGGTGCCGCTGGGGCAGCTGGAATGGTCGGCCGCGCAACTGGGCATCGGCCTGCTGTTCTGGCCGCTGGTGTTGGGGCTGGTGGTCAGCCGCATCGCCCTGCACGGGCTGTGGCCCGAGCGGCTGCTGCCGGCGGCCTTCATCTTCATCGCGCCGCCGGCGGCGGTGGGCTTGTCGCTGCTGCAACTGGGCGCGCCGCTGCTGGTGGTGTGGGCGCTGTGGGGCATGGCGCTGTTCAGCCTGCTGTGGGTGGGCACGCTGGCCCGGCGCATCGCGTTGTTGCCGTTTGGCCTGTCGCACTGGGGCATGAGCTTTCCGCTGGCGTCGCTGGCTGCGCTCACCTTGCGCCTGGCCACGCCCGGCGGCCTGCTGGCGGTGCTGGGGCCGGCGCTGCTGGCTGTCGTCTCGCTGGTGGTGCTGTGGCTGGTGCTGGGCACCGTGCGCGGCCTGCGCGACGGCACCCTGCTGGCGCCCGAGCCGGTGGCCATGATCACGCCGGCCACGGGCTGAGCGCGGCCGGTTCGACGGCCGGCCCGCCGCCTGTGGGACGATGGCCGCAGCCCGCGCCGCCATGCCCACCCGCCCCAGCTTCTTTCCGCGCCAGACCGTTGAGGCCGGCACCAACCGCTGGGATTGGGCGCTGCTGCCGCTGGTGCTGGCCACGCTGCTGGCGCTGGGCTACGGCGCGGCGCAGATGGCGCAGCCTTTTCACCTGGGCGATGTGCTGCCGCTCACGCTCGACCCGTGGCAGTTGCCGTATTACCTGCTGCGCACGCTGCTGCGCATGTTTGCCGCACTCGCCGCCTCACTCGTGTTTGCCGCGCTGTTTGCGGTGCTGGCCGCCAAATACCGGGCCGCTGAAGCCGTGCTGGTGCCGCTGCTCGACATCCTGCAATCGATCCCCATCCTGGGCTTTTTGTCGATCACCGTCACCGGCTTCATCGCGCTGTTTCCGGGCAGCCTGGTGGGGGTGGAATGTGCCGCCATCTTTGCCATCTTCACCTCGCAAGCCTGGAACATGGCGTTCAGCCTGTACCAGTCGCTGCGCAGCGTGCCGGTTGAGCTGGTGGAGGCGTCGCGCGTCTTCCAGCTCTCGGGCTGGCAGCGGTTCTGGCGCCTGGAGCTGCCGTTTGCCATGCCCGGCCTGCTGTGGAACATGATGATGTCGATGTCGGGCGGCTGGTTTTTTGTCGTCGCGTCCGAGGCCATTTCGGTGTCGAACCAGAGCATCCGGCTGCCCGGCATCGGCTCGTACATCGCGCTGGCCATCGAGGCCCGTGACCTGGGCGCGATGGCCTGGGCCATCAGCGCGATGGCACTCGGCATCGTGGCGGTGGACCAATTGCTGTTCCGCCCGCTGGTGGCCTGGGGCCACAAGTTCCGGTTTGAAGAGGATGGCGGCACTGAGCAGCCGCGCTCGTGGCTGCTGGCCTGGCTGCGCCGCACCCGGGGCGTGCGCACGCTGGGGCGCTGGGTGCTGCGCCAGTTGGCGCGCAGCCTGGGGCTGTTTCGGCTGCGCTTTGACGGCACCTCGGCGCGGGCCCGGCCGGCGCCCGCCGCCGCCTGGCTGCAACGCGGCTGGACGCTGCTGCTGGCGCTGGCGGTGCTGCTGGCCAGCGTGGTGCTGCTGCGCTTTGTGCACACCGAGGTCGGCTGGCCCGAGGTGGGCCATGTGCTGGTGCTGGGCGGCTACACGGGGCTGCGCGTGCTGGCGCTGATTGCGCTGGCCGCGCTGCTGTGGGTGCCGGTGGGCGTGTGGATCGGGCTGAACCCGCGCTGGGCCGGCCGGCTGCAGGCCGCCGCGCAGGTGATGGCGGCGTTTCCGGCCAACTTGCTGTTCCCGGTGGCGGTGCTGCTGATCGTGCGCTGGCAGCTCAACCCCGATCTGTGGCTGTCGCCGCTGATGGTGTTTGGCACGCAGTGGTACATCTTGTTCAACGTCATCGCCGGCGCGTCGGCCATCCCCACCGAGCTGCGCCTTGCCGCCGCCAATCTGGGCCTGCGCGGCTGGCTGCGCTGGCGGCGGTTTTTGTTGCCGGCGGTGTTCCCCAGCTTTGTCACCGGCGCTATCACCGCCAGCGGCGGCAGCTGGAACGCCAGCATCGTGGCCGAGTATGTGAGCTGGGGCCCCACCACCTTGCAGGCGCAAGGCCTGGGCAGCTACATCGCGCAGATGACGGCGGCGGGGGATTTCCCGCGCATCGCGCTTGGCATCGGCGTGATGTGCATTTTTGTGATGGCCTTGAACCACTGGCTGTGGCGCCCGCTGTACCGGCTGGCCGACGGCCGCAGCCCCGGCTGAGCCGGCGCCGAGAATCGCCCGCATGGCATCGATCACTGCAGCACCGGCGGCAACGCCAGACCGGCCGCTGGCGCCCGTTGCGGCGGCCGACGTGATGCTGGCGCTCACTGGCGTGGCCAAGCACTTCCGGTCGGCCGACGGCCACCAGCGCACGGTGCTGGACGGCGTGGACTTCACGCTGCGCAGTGGTGAGATCGTGGCCCTGCTGGGCGCGTCGGGCTCGGGCAAGAGCACCTTGCTGCGCATCATCGCCGGGCTCATCCCGGCCGACGCCGGCAGCGTGCTGTACCGGGGCCAGGCGCTGCACGGGCCGGCGCGCGGCATCAGCATGGTGTTCCAGTCGTTTGCGCTGTTTCCGTGGCTCACGGTGCAGCAAAACGTCGCGCTGGGGCTGGAGGCGCAAGGCGTGGCGCCGGCCGAGCGCGCCGCCCGCGCCGCCGCCGCCATCACGCTGATCGGGCTGGGCGGCTTTGAGGGCGTGCTGCCGCGCGAGCTGTCGGGCGGCATGCGCCAGCGCGTGGGCATCGCGCGCGCGCTGGTCACCCGGCCCGCCGTGCTGCTGATGGACGAGGCCTTCTCGGCCCTGGACGTGCTGACCGGTGAGCGCCTGCGCGACGACATCCTAGGCCTGTGGCAGACCACCGACAGGCCCACCCAGGCCATGCTGGTGGTGTCGCACAACATCGAAGAGGCGGTGCTGATGGCCGACCGGGTGCTGATCTTTGCCAGTGACCCGGGCCGCGTGCAGCATGCGCTGCCGGTGGCGCTGGCCCGCCCGCGCGACGCCGACAGCCCCGAGGTGCGTGCGCTGGTGGACGAGATCTACGCGCTGATGACGCACCGGCCGCAGCGCGCAGCGCGGCCGGGCGACAGCGGCGCGCCGGTCGGCCCGCCCGGACCACCGGCACCGGGGGCCGGCCAGCCTGGTCATTCGGCGCTGGTCGAGCGCCTGCCGGCCGCTGATGTCTCGCGCATGGACGGCCTGCTGGAGCTGCTGGCCGAGCCGCCGTTCAATGGCCGGGCCGACCTGCCGCAACTGGCCGAGGACACCGGGCTGACCGATGCCGAGCTACTGCCGGTGGCGCATGCGGTGGCCCTGCTCGGCCTGGCCCAGCTGGCGTCAGGCGATTTGCAGCTCACCCCCCTGGGCCAGCGCTATGTGGACGGCCACCACGGCCTGCGCCAGCCGCTGTTTGGCCAGCAACTGCTGGCCCATGTGGCGCTGGCCGCGCACATCCGGCGCAGCCTGGAGCAATCGGCCAGCGGCCAGTTGCCCGACAAGCCGTTTTTGCGCCTGCTCAGTGACCAGCTGGGTGACCAGCAGGCCACCCGCGTGCTGCACACGGTGATCGACTGGGCCCGCCACGGCGAGGTGTTTGAGTACGACGTCACCACCCGGCAACTGCACCTGCCCACCGACGAGGCCGGCGACGACGGCCCCGTGCCATGACTGGCCGGCGACGACCGCCCCGTGCCATGACTGACCGGCGACGACCGCCCGGCGCCCTGACCGGCCGGCGGCCGGGCTTCAGCGCAGGCCCAGATAGCCCAGGATGAACAGCACGATGACCACCGCACCGACGAGCCAGATGATTCGGTTCACGTTCAGGTTCCTTTTTGTGCGCAACGAGGGGTTCAATCCGG
>JANMKO010000461.1:0-1829 GCA_031372085.1 Betaproteobacteria bacterium | reverse complement strand
GGCTGCGCCGCAGCACCGCCACGATGAAGTGAAAGCGCTCGGCCGACATGCAGAAATAGCGCTCGATGCCGGCAAACGCGGCTTGCAGGCCGTCAAGGCCGCCGGCCACCGGCCAGGCCACGGCGCCGAGCGCGGCCCCCAGCATCGCCTCAACATCGCGGCCCTGGCGCAGCGCCGGGCTGAGCACAAAGCCGGGCTGGCGGCGCTGGCCGGCCAGGTCGATGAGCCGGCAGATGCCATCCCAATCACGGTCGAGCAGCCACTTGATTGACATCATCCGGCTGAAATCGGCCAGTGGCAGGTACAGCTCGGCCTGCACAAAAGCCTGCACGTCGGGGCGGTCGTCCAGCACGGCGTAGGCATCGTCGGCGCTGGCCACCTCGGGCAGGCGGTCATACAGCTTGGCGTACTGGGCCGGCGTCAAGCCCAGTGCGCTGCGCAGGTTGGCCACAAAATCAGCCGGCTGGGTGGGATTGGGCACGAATGCCGGGTCGCGCTGGCGGCCGGCCTGGGCCAGCACGGCATTGATGCGGGCCCAGTCGGCGGGGTCATTGGCCAGCCGGCGGCTGCGCAGCGCCATCAGGCTGCGAAAGTGATCAAACAGCGCCAGGCCCAGGCCGCTGTCGACAAAACCGACGATCTGCTGCGCCTGCAGCACCGGCTCGATGCCCAGCGGCTCAGGCGCCTGGCCAGCGGGCGGCAGCGCCGGCAGGCCGGGCAGCACCGGCAGCGGCAGCGCATCGCCCGGCGCCGGGCTGCCCAGCGTGATGCGCAGCATGGCCATGAAAGCCGCCTGCCGGGTGCCGCCCACCAGGTGCTGGCGCATGGCCTGGCGGATGCCGGTGATGCGGATGTCGGCGCGCAGCGAGCGCAGCTGCGCCACTTGCACGGGGCTGAGCAGCAGATCGGCCTGGGTGCGGTAGGTGAGATCCAGCCCCTGGCTGTCTTTGCCGGCGCGCAGCCCCGTGCCGGCCGGCAGGCGCAGCCGGCTGCTGCGTGGGTCTGGCAGCACCAGCACATGCACCGCGTCAGGCACGGCGCGCTTGCGCACCATGTGCAAGACCTGGCGGTAATAAAAATCCAGGTGGCGCGCGGTCAGGCCGTTGATCTGGTCGCGGGCCAGGCCCAGCAGATCAATAAAGGCCAACAGCAGCGCAAAGTGCGGCCGGCTGTAGCGTGCCACCTGCTCGGCGCTGGCGCACTCGGGGGCTTGCAGGTACTGCGCCGCGTCGCGTAACACGTCGGCGTCGGCGTCGGCGTCGGCGTCGGCACCGGGCAGCAGGCCGCGCCAATCGCCTTGCGGCTGGCCGTCGCCATCCACATACACCAGCTCGGCCGCGTAGGCCCGGGCAAATGCCAGCAGATCGGCCGAGGTGCGGCCGTCGATCAGCGCAAACGCGGGGTCGAGCTCAGGCCGCAGGCGGGCGGCCTGGCTGGTGCCGTCGGCGCTGGCGATGGCGTCGGCGATGGCGTTGTTGATCGCGTTGGCGGTGTTGTCTTGGCTCGGCATGGCGTTGCGGGCGGCGGCGTCGCACCGCCCTCAGGTGGCGTTGACCTTGAGGCTGGTGGCCAAAAACGGGCCCTGGCCGCTGTACTGCGGCGTGGCGTCCGGGATCGGCGCGCCGGGCCCGGGCGGCGGCTGCTGGGCCGGGCTTTGCACCTCAAACTTGGCGGTGAACAGGCTGCCCTTGAGCAACACCGCCTTGCCGCCGGTTTGGCTGTGGCCGGCTTTCTGATCAGTCGCCAGCGCGGCGATCTTCAAAGTGCCGGTGCCCGGAATGCTGTAGACCGGCGTCATGTACAGGCAGCCCGGCACCGAGACGTTTTTC
>JANMKO010000458.1:0-1549 GCA_031372085.1 Betaproteobacteria bacterium | reverse complement strand
CACCATCACCATCATCACGCGCAAGGTCACCGCGCCGGTGCTGTTTGACGAAACGCCGGTCGGCCTGCGCCGCCGCCGGTCGATGGTCGAAGGTATGCAGCGGCTGGAAGCGCAGGCCGGCGCGATCGCGGCCAGCGGTGCACCCACGCTGGACGCCATCGCCGCCGTCACCCTGCACGACTACCAGCAGATGCGCTTCGGCGACCAGCCCTGGCTGCCCGCCACACCGGACCTGCGGTCGCTGGCCGAAGCCTGGAACGTGCGGCCGTCGTTTGCGCGCACGCGGCCCCGCATGCTGGCCTGATCCGGCGCAGCGCCGGCCGACGGCGCGGCTGGTGCCGCATGGCCGGGCGGCGTTGTCGGGCTGCATTACCGGGCTGCCTTGCCGGGCTGCCTTGCCGGGCTGCATTACCCAGTTCAGGGTGGCGTGCGGCCCGACCGGCCGTAGTGCAACACCCATTCCACGCCCTGGGCATAAGCGGCATCGATGGCCAGTTGCGGGGTGGCATGGTGGCCGCGCTGCATCGCGATCTCACGCGGGCGGGTGGGCCAGACCTGTTGGGTGATCACCAGCGCCGGTGCAAATCGGCCGCTGCCCACCGCCCGGGCGCTGCACAGCAACTCGTAATCCTGGTGTCTGAAAGTCTGGCTGGCGTCCATCACACCCTTTTTACGTGTGCGGCCAGTATGCCCCCTGGCTGGCGCAAAACCGGCCACGGACCCCCATGTCGGGTGTGCCGTTGGGCACGGCTTACTGCGGCTCAGTGCGGCTTACTGCGGTTCAGCAGGCGGTCAACGGGCCGCATTTCATCCTGACTCCGGCGCCTGCGGCCACAGTGCGGCCATGGCCTGCACAAAGCGCTGGCCGATGGCGCCGGCCTGCGGGTGCTGGTGGTCGCGCAACACCCAGCGCCCGGCCACCATCACATCGCTAAACGGCCGGCCGGGGCTGGAGAACACCAGCCCGTCCAGCAGCCGATCTGGTGGCAGGCCCAGCACGCTGGGGCAGGCGGCATCGACCACCAGCGCGTCGGCCCGGGCGCCGGGCCGCAAACCCCAGCACGGCTGGCCTGCCGCCGCCGCGCCCCCTGCCAGCATGCGCAAGAACAGCCGCTGCGCGGTGGACGGCTGGCCCGCTGCGGGTGCGGCTGCCACATTGCGCTGGCGCAGCCGCAGGCGCTGGCCGTAGTCGAGCCAGCGCAGCTCTTCGCGCCAATCGCGGCAGACATGGCTGTCCGAGCCGATGGCCAGCGGCACACCGGCGTCCAGCCAGCCGCGCAAATCGCACAGGCCATCGCCCAGATTGGCCTCGGTACTGGGGCAGATCACCACCCCCGCACCGCTGCGCGCCACGGCGTCGATCTCGGCCGGCAGGCTGTGCGTGGCATGCACCAGCTGCCAGCGGGCGTCGAGCAGGCCTTGCTCGGCCAGCCACTGGATCGGCCGGGCGCCGGTGGCCGCCAGGCAGTCGGCCACCTCGGCGGTTTGCTCGGCGACATGGATGTGGATCGGGCCGTTGAAGTGCGCGGCCAGATCGCGCAACGTGTGG
>JANMKO010000416.1:0-5099 GCA_031372085.1 Betaproteobacteria bacterium | reverse complement strand
CCTGCAATTCTTGAAACAGCCGGTCGTACTCGGCATCGGGCAACTCAGGCGCGTCCAGCACGTAATAGCGCTGGGCATGGTGGGCCAGCAGCGCGCGCAAATCGGCGGCGCGCTGGGCTTGGTCTGGGGGGGCGGCGGCGGGCATCGGGCGAGTGTAGGTAGAGTGGCGGCCCCTCGGCTTGGCGCTTGATTTCCATGACTCATGGCTTGTTTTTGCGGTCGCCGTCGCGGGCGGTTTGCGGGATATTCGGGCTGGTGGCGCTGCTGGCCAGCCCGCTGACGGCGGTGGCGCAAACCGCCACCCAAGCAGCCGCCCGAGCAGCCACCCAAGCAGCGACGCAAGCGGCGGCCCACGCAGCAACGCAAGCGGCCAGCGCACCGGCCACCCCCCTGGCCACCCCGCCAGCGCGACACGCCGCCAAGAAGGCCAGGCCGACCCGCAAGCCCACCAGCGCCACCGCTGCCGCACCCGCACCGCCGATGCGGCTTGCATCCGATGTGCAGCCGCTGGCCTACACCCTGGCGTTGACGATCGACCCCAACCAGCCCCAGCACAGCGGCACGGTGCAGATCGACCTGCAGTTGCGCCAGCCCGCCCGCCGCCTGCGCCTGCATGCCAAAGACCTGCAAATCCAGCAGGTGGCGCTGGACGTGGGCGCGCGCCGCCTGGCCGGCCAGGTGCAGCGGCTGGACGCCGACAGCATCGCGCTGCAATTTGGCCAGACCGTGCCGGCCGGCCCGGCGCGGCTGACGATCCGCTTTACCGGCAAGCTGCAAGACAAGGATGTGTACGGCCTGTTCCGCCAGCAGGACGGCGGCCAGTGGGTGGCGATCACCCAGTTTGAATCCACCGGCGCCCGGCTGGCCTTTCCGCTGTTTGACGAGCCAGGCTGGAAGGTGCCGTGGACGCTGGCCCTGACCGTGCCGCAACCCCTGCTGGCCGTGGCCAACATGCCGATCACCGGCGAAGAGCCCGCCCAGCCCGGCTGGAAGACTGTGCACTTTGCGCCCACGCCGCCGCTGCCCAGCTACCTGCTGGCCTTTGCCGTGGGCGATTTTGAGGTGCTGGACGCCGGCACCACCGGCGGGCCGGCACCCCAGGCCAGCCACACGCCGATGCGCGTCATCACGCCGCGTGGCCGCACGGCGGATGCGGCCTACGCTGCCAGCGTCACCGGCGCCATCGTCGAGCGGCTGGAGGCGTATTTCGGTCTGCCGCACCCGTATCCCAAGCTCGACAGCCTGGCCATCCCCGTCACCGTCAACTTTGGCGCGATGGAAAACGCCGGTCTCATCACCTACGCGTCCACCCTGCTGCTGGCCGCCCCGGCCGCGCAGACGCCGAAGTTCCAGCGCAACTACGTGGCCACCGCCGCGCATGAGCTGGCACACCAGTGGTTTGGCAACCTGGTGACACCGGCCTGGTGGGACGACATCTGGCTGAATGAATCGTTTGCGTCCTGGCTGGGCGACCGCATCACCGCCGAGCTGCAACCCGGCTGGGGCTGGGACACCGCCGTGCAGCAATCGCGCCAGCAGGCGATGCGTGCCGACCGGCTGGCGTCGGCCCGCCGCGTTGCCGAGCCGGTGCGCAACCCCGATGAGCTGGCCGCCGTCTGGGACAGCATCACCTACGAAAAAGGCCAGGTGGTGCTGGCGATGTTTGAGCAGTGGCTGGGCCCGGTGCGGTTTCAGGCGGGGGTGCAGCGCTACATGGCGCGCCACGCCTGGGGCCATGCCACGGGCGATGATTTTCTGGCCGCGCTGGCAGCAGAAGACCCGGCCTTGCCGGACGCCCTGCGCAGCTTCACCCAGCAGCCCGGCATCCCGCGCATCCAGGCCGATCTGCTGTGCAGCGACGGCCCACCCCGGCTGCGGCTGCGCCAGTCGCGACTGCTGGCGCTGGGCTCGGCGGCAGCCGCTGATGCGGCCAGCGGGCCGGCCAGGGCGAGCACCGCGAGCAGTCCTGTGAAGGCTGGCACCGCCAGCCGTCCTGCAATGGCTGGCGCCGCGAGCCTGTGGCAAGTGCCGATGCTGATCCGCAGCCCTGCCGGCCTGAGCCGCCTGCTGCTGACCACCCCCGAGGCCACGCTGGCGCTGCCCGATGCCACCTGCCCGCCCTGGGTGCAAGCCAACGCCGGGGGTATCGGCTATTACCGGGTGGCCGACGCGCCACAAGCCCTGGCCGCGCTGATGGCGCAGCCCGATCTGCCGGTGGCCGAGCGCCTGGCCGGCCTGGACGATGCGCTGGGGTTGAGTGAGGCCGGCGATTTGCCGCTGGCCGACATGCTGGCGCTGGCCGAATCCCAAGCCCGCCAGCCTGACCGCCGGGTGGTTGAGCAAGCGATGCAGGTGCTGCGGGCTGCGCGGCGCTTGATCGCGCCCCCCGCCACGCCTGGCAAACCCGCCAAACCCGCCAAAGCCGCTGAATCCGATGAACCTGCCGAACCGTCCGAACCGGCCGATAGCCGCCCGATGGCCGACCCGGCCTCCACCGCCCAGGCTGCCTACAACGCCCAATGGCAGCGCGCCGTGGGCGGCCGCGCCCGCGCGCTGGGCTGGCGGCCACTGCCCACCGACACCGACGACGACCGCCTGCTGCGCAGCACGCTGCTGCCCGCGCTGGCCGAATTGGGTGACGACGCCGCGCTGCAAGCCGAAGCCCGGGCGCTGGCCGAGCGCTGGCTGACCGAGCGCAGCAGCCTGGACGCCGCCTTGCGCGCCGCCGTGCTGGGCAGTGCCGCGCTGCAGGGCCAGGCGCCGTTGTTCGATGCGCTGCGGGCCGCACTGGCCAGCAGCACTGACCGCGCAGAGCGCCGCGATCTGCTGTCGGCGCTGGGCCACTTCAAAGCCCCGGCGTTGGCCGATCGCGCCCGTTTGCTGCTGCTGGACGACAGCCTGGACATCCGAGAAGCCCAGTGGCCACTGCTGCAGCCGCAAAGCGCTGATCCGGCCCAGCAGGCCAGCCTGCTGCGCTTCATCCAGCAACACCATGGCGACCTGGTGCGCCGCCTGGGCCGGGACGAGCCGGCCTGGCTGCCAGCGCATCTGAACCAGGCTTGCAGTGAAGACGACGCCCGCCGCATCGACGCGGTGTTTGCCCCGCAGGCGGCGCAATTCAAAGGCGGTGCACGGGTGCTGGCGCAGACGCTGGAAGCGGTGCGGCTGTGCGCGGCGTGGCGGGCGGCGGCGCAGTAGCGCCGGTGTGGCGTACAGCGCGCCAGTACGGGCACGCGCGCAGCCCGCTACCGCAAAACCGGCTGGGTGCCCACCACCTCCATCTCGACCCGCCGGTTCTTCGCGCGTCCCTCGGCGGTGCGGTTGTCGGCCACGGGTTGGGTGTCGCCTTTTCCTTCGGTATAAATCCTGTTTTTCTCGATACCTTTTGCATTCATATAGGCTTTTATTGCCTCTGCCCGCTGCATCGACAAGCGCTGTCGGGTGGCCGGGTTTGCCGCTTCCACCGAATCGGTGTGGCCGACCGCGATGATGACCTCCAGAGAAACGCCCCTCGCTTTGGCAATCAAGTCGTCCAGGCGGGGCAATGATTCGGGCCGCAAATCCGCTTTGGCATGGTCAAAAAAGCTGTCGTTCGCAAACGTCACCTTTTGCAGCGTGGGGCGCGATGGCAGCGAGCCAGGTGCTGCGGTTGCCAGTGCCGCTGCCACCACGGCCGCCGGCACCGCCAGTGGTGCAGTGGCCACCATTTGCGGTGGTGCGGCGGGCGGTGGCGGCGCAGGGGGGGCCAGTGCTGCTGGCAGCGCACGCTCAGGCACCTGGAACACCATGTCGCCAAACGACAACTCCGGCTGCCGGATGACGCCCGAATGCGGGTTTTGCGTGGGCCGGTATTTGGGCAATACCTGCTCGATCCAGAGCCCGAGCTCCTTGCCCGAGATATAGCCGTCATTGCTTCGGGACGCCCGCCCGTCCAGCCCCTCCAGCAACAACGGCACAAAAACGCTGGCCGACGGCAGCTCTTCTTTTGGCCCGCCGGCGGCAATGAACTGCCGCACCGGCTTGAACGACGAGCCTTTGAAAAAAGCCAGCCGCTCGGTGCTGGATGCACCGCGCGCCTCCGGTGCCGTCACCGACGCCCTGGAGACAAAAATGCTGCCCGAAAAACAACTGTCAAAAATAAACAGGACATGGCGCGCCGTCAGCTCACGTGCCCAGGTTTGAATGGTTTCGATCGGGACGGCTTTTGAATAAAAGCCGGCAGGGGTGATATTCGGGTCCAGCGCGTCGACCGGGACGATATAGCCCATATCGTTTTGCGGGTTGGTGTACCCATGGCCGGAGTAGAACAACAGCAGGCGGTTGTTGGGTTCGTAGCCAAACTCTGCCATGAAGTCTCGAAACACCGATATCAACTGCGATCCGGTCAGGTCATTGGCCCGCCAGATATTGAATCCATGCTTTCTCAAAGACGCCGCGACACTGTCCATCTCGCGGTCGGTGGCCTCCAGTTGACGCCAACCCCGGCGCGCCACGCCGACGTAGTTTTTCTGGCTCACCAGCAGGGCATGGCTTGCGCCGTACAGCGGAACTCGGCGCCCCGCTTCATCGGTGATGGTGGGCTGCGGGCCCGTGGCTGGCAGCACGGTGACCTGGCCATGGCAAATGGCACAGGTGGCTGCGAGCAGCAAATACAGTGGCCATTTTGGCAAGATCACGGCGGCTCCTTGCCCGGTGGCGGTGGGCAATTGGTCAGGGCTTGGCAGCAGCGGATAGCAACAACTCGGTCCATTTCTCCAGGCTGGCGGCGCTTCGATTGCGGTGGATGGATACTTTTCCAGCGGCGTCCTTGACCACGATGGTGTCCGCATCCAGTTTCTCGCTCTGGGTGATTTGCAGCTGGCCTTGTTTGACCTCGATCACGGTGCCGCCGTATTTGTAGTCTCGGTACAGCGCAAGCAACGTGCGCGCCAGATCCGGCAGCATCAGGGCGCCGACGGCGATGTAGATCAGTGGCAGCCCCTTGGTCGGATCAATGGTGTCGGCATCTCCCACCACCTTGAGGCCCGGATACGCCGGATCGCGACGCAACTGCGGCAGTAATGCCACGGGCAGGCGCATCTCAAAGGCGGTGACGCCGG
>JANMKO010000397.1:0-2055 GCA_031372085.1 Betaproteobacteria bacterium | reverse complement strand
TGCACCAGCAACGGTTGCGGCTTGATGCGGTTCAACCGGCCCACCGCCGCCCTTGCCAGCGCCAGGGCATGCAGGTCGTCGTCGGCCAGGTGGTCGGCCACGCCCGACAGCCGCGTGTGCACATCGCCACCGCCCAAATCTTCGGCGCTCACCACCTCGCCAGTGGCGGCCTTGACCAGCGGCGGGCCGCCCAAAAAAATCGTGCCCTGGTTCTTGACGATGATGGTCTCGTCGCTCATCGCCGGCACGTAGGCGCCGCCTGCGGTGCACGAGCCCATCACCACGGCGATCTGCGGGATGCCGGCAGCGCTCAGATGGGCCTGGTTGTAGAAGATGCGGCCAAAGTGGTCGCGGTCGGGGAACACCTCGTCCTGGTTCGGCAGGTTGGCGCCGCCCGAATCCACCAGGTAGATGCACGGCAGGTGGTTTTGCGCCGCAATCTCTTGCGCTCGCAGATGCTTTTTCACCGTCAGCGGGTAGTAGGTGCCGCCCTTCACCGTGGCGTCGTTGCAGACGATCAGGCACTCGATGCCGGCCACCCGGCCGATGCCGGCAATCAGGCCGGCGCAGGGCGCCGCGTCAGACCCGTCTTTCTCGGGGTACATGCCCAGCGCGGCCAGCGGCGCGATCTCAAGAAACGGCGTGTCGGGGTCCAGCAGGCGCTCCACCCGCTCTCGCGGCAGCAGCTTGCCGCGCCCCAGGTGCTTGGCCCGGGCCGCCGCGCCGCCGCCGTCGGCAATCTGCGCCAGCCGGGTGTTCAGGTCGTCTACCAGCGCCTGCATTGCAGCGGCGTTGGCGCGAAAAGACTCGGAGCGGGGGTTCAATTTACTTTGCAGATGGGCCATGCGGTCTCCGGCGCGCCGGGTCATCAAAACGATGCTCGGCCAATTCTTGCCATCAGCCTAACCGACGCGGGCACGCCCCCAGCGCGGCCTGCGCTGGCTTAGGGATACCCGCCGAAACCCAGGGGCCCGCGCCCGGCCGGCGCCAGCACAATCGGTTGGTGTGTGGGGTTTGGTGTCCGGGATTTGGCATTCAGGAGCAGGTTGACGACATGGCAGGCGATCGCGTGGTGGCCTTCACGGCCGGTGACGGCCGGGCCTTGAACCTGGTGCATGTGCAGGGCGCCCGGCCACCCAGCCGGGGCCCGGTGCTGCTGGTGCACGGCGCGGGCGTGCGGGCCAATATCTTCCGCCCCCCGGTGGCCTTGAGCTTTGTCGATGCGCTGCTTGCGCGTGGCCACGATGTCTGGCTTGAGAACTGGCGCGCCAGCACGGATTTGCCGCCCTGCAACTGGACGCTCGACCAAGCCGCGCTGTACGACCACCCCGCCGCCGTGCAAACCGTGCTGGCCGAGACCGGCGCGGCCAGCCTGAGCGCGGTGACCCACTGCCAGGGCTCAACCAGCTTCACGATGTCGGCGGTGGCCGGGCTGCTGCCGCAAGTGGACGTGATCGTCAGCAATGCCGTCTCGCTGCATCCGCAGGTGTGCACCGCGTCGCGGCTCAAAAGCAAATTTGCGCTGCCAGTGGTGGGCTGGCTGACCGACCACCTGAACCCGCAGTGGGGTGAGGGCGGCGGTGACCATGCCCAACGGCTGGGCGTGCGCACGCTGCGCGCGCTGGTCTCGCTCACCCACCATGAGTGCGACAACGGCATCTGCCGCTTTGCCAGCTTTACCTACGGCACCGGGTTTCCGGTGCTGTGGCGGCATGAGCACCTCACTGATGAGGTGCACGACTGGATCCGTGGTGAGTTTGGCGCCGTGCCGATGACGTTTTTCCACCAGATGGCGCGCTGCTTGAGCGCCGGCCGGCTGGTGCGCCATGAAGCCCTGCCCGGTCTGCCGGCCGACTATGCCGCCATGCCGCCGCGCAGCGCGGCGCGCTTTGTATTTGTCGCCGGCCGGCGCAACGATTGCTTCCAGTGGCAAAGCCAGCGCACCAGCTTCGACTGGTTCGACCAGCACCAGCCCGGCCGCCATGCGCTGCAGGTGTTTGACGACTACGGCCACCTCGATGTGTTCATCGGCCAGCATGCCGCGCGCGACACCTT
>JANMKO010000371.1:0-1635 GCA_031372085.1 Betaproteobacteria bacterium | reverse complement strand
CAATGCAGCCCAATTCGCCCCGGTGCGGCGGTGAGAATGCAGCCACCATGCACTGGATTGTCAGTTCCGCCTGGGCCTATCCGGCGCTTGAAGTGGTGCACATCGTGGGCATCGGCCTGGTGCTGGTCTGTCTGGGGGTTCTTGATCTGCGCCTGTGGGGCGTGGGCGCCGGCTTCGAGCCCGGCGCCCTGGCCCGCTTGGCACTGCCGGTCACACTGCTGGGCTTTGGCTTGGCTGCCACCAGCGGCGGCTTGATGTTTGCCGGCCAGGCCGGTGAGTTGCTGGCCAACCGGGCGTTTCTCGTGAAAATGGTGCTGCTGGCCTGTGCCGGGCTCAATGCCGCCTGGTTTCACCGCCGGGGCGCGTTGCTGCGAGGCGGCCGGCGCGCGCACTTTCAAACCGCGCTGTCGCTGGCGCTTTGGGTCGGCGTCATCGCTTGCGGCCGCTGGATTGCTTACCGATAAAGGGCACTGTCATGCAACGCCGTCCATTTTTGATGATCAGCGCCGCCGCCGTCCTGGCGCCGGCCCCGGTGTGGGCCCACCACGGCTGGAGCAGCTTTGACCAGGACAAACCCATCTACCTTGAGGGCCGGGCCGAGCGTGTGGCCTGGCGCAACCCGCATGCCGAGCTGCAGTTGCGCAGCGCCGCCGACCTGAAGCTGCCCGCCGATCTGGCCACCCGGGCGGTGCCGGCGCAATCGGCCAGCGTGGACGGCGCCCGGGTGCTGCGCACGGCCCGCCTGCCCACCCGCAAAGACACGCTGTGGCAGATCGAATTGGCGCCGCTCACCCGCCTGCAAGCCTGGCGTGTGGCCGAGATCAAGCCCGGCCAGGCCGTGGCGGTGGTGGGCTACAGCGTGGCGGGTGAGCAGGGCGACGCTGTGCTGCGGGTGGAGTACCTGTTTGTGGATGGCCAGGGCTACGGCTTGCGCTCATCGCCCGCGTGAAAGCAGCCAGGGCTTGGCGCGAAAATACTTTAGTAGTAAAGTAATTCGGCTTGATTCGATTTGAGTGAGTGGGGTTGCCGCAGGTCGCAGGCCCCTTGCCCCAGCCCCCCCAGCAGGAGCCCGCATGAACATCGTCTGCATCGGCGGCGGCCCGTCCGGCCTGTACTTTGGCCTGCTGATGAAGCTGCAACAGCCGGGCCACCAGATCACGGTGGTGGAGCGCAACAAGCCCTATGACACCTTCGGCTGGGGGGTCGTGTTCTCCGATGCCACGATGGACAACATGCGGCGCTGTGATGCGGTGACGGCCGCGCAGATCGAAGGCGCTTTCAACCACTGGGACGACATCGAGCTGCACATCAAGGGTGCGGTGATGCGCTCGGGCGGCCACGGCTTTGTCGGCATCGGCCGCAAAAAGCTGCTCAACATACTGCAAGCGCGCTGTGAGCAGCTTGGCGTCAAGCTGCTGTTCGAGACCGAGGCCGAATCCGACCTGGATTTTCTTGACGCCGATCTGGTCGTGGCCAGCGACGGCATCAACTCGCGCATCCGCAGCCGGTATGCCAGCCGCTTCAAGCCCGACACCGTGCAGCGGCCGAACCGCTTCATCTGGCTGGGCACGCACAAACGGTATGACGCCTTCACCTTCCTGTTCGAGAAAACCGAGCACGGCTGGTTTCAGGCCC
>JANMKO010000329.1:0-2431 GCA_031372085.1 Betaproteobacteria bacterium | reverse complement strand
GCCTTGCACGGTGTGGCCTGCACCTTTGCCGGCAACGGCGCGGCGGGCCCACGCTACACGGCAGTGGCCGGTGTGTCGCTGGCGGTGGGCGCGGGTGAATTTGTCTCGGTGGTAGGCCCCACCGGCTGCGGCAAAAGCACGCTGCTGAACATGGGCGCCGGCCTGCTGGCGCCCAGCAGTGGCACGGTGAGCGTGTTTGGCCAGCCGCTGCTGGGCCTCAATGCCCGCGCCGGCTATATGTTTCAGGCCGAGAGCCTGATGCCGTGGCGCACCGCGCTGGGCAATGTGCTGGCCGGGCTTGAGTTTCGTGGTGTCGCGCCGGCCGACGCCCGGGCACAGGCCGAAGACTGGCTGCGTCGGGTGGGCCTGGGCGGGTTTGCTGACCGCTACCCGCACCAGATGAGCGGCGGCATGCGCAAGCGGGCGTCGCTGGCGCAAACCCTGGTGCTCGACCCCGACATCCTGCTGATGGACGAGCCGTTCTCGGCACTCGACATCCAGACCCGGCAGTTGATGGAAAACGAGCTGCTCGATCTGTGGCAAGCCAAGAAAAAGGCGGTGCTGTTCATCACCCACGATCTGGACGAGGCGATTGCGCTGAGCGACCGGGTGGTGGTGCTGAGCGCAGGCCCGGCGTCGCACCCGATCGGTGAGTTTGTGGTCGATCTGCCCCGGCCGCGCGATGTGGCCGACGTGCGCAACACGCCACGCTTTGTGGCGCTGCACCAGGCCATCTGGGCCGTGCTGCGCGATGAGGTGTTGAAGGGCTATCAACAACAGTTGCAGCCAAAAGTGGCTTGATCTGGCTGACAGACGATGTGGAACGCCCTCAAACCCAACCCGCGCAACCTGCGGCTCTGGCAACTCGCGCTGCTGCTGCTGATTTTTGCCGTCTGGCATGCGCTCACCGTGCCCGGCCTGCTGCCGCTGTTGATGTTCGAGAACGACCAGCAAGCGGCCTTCTTTTTTGGTGAGCCGATGAAGGTGCTGGCCCGCATCTGGCGCTGGTTTGTCAGCGATGCCGATATCTACAGCCATCTGTGGGTGACGCTGGTTGAAACCGTGCTGGCCTTTGCCATCGGCTCGGCGGCCGGGCTGGCCGGCGGGCTGTGGCTGGCGCTCAGCCCGATGGCCAGCGCGCTGCTGGAGCCCTACGTCAAGGCCATGAACGCGATGCCGCGCATCATCCTGGCGCCGATTTTTGCGGTCTGGTTCGGCCTGGGCATCGCCAGCAAGGTGGCGCTGGGTGTGACGCTGGTGTTTTTCATCGTGTTTTTCAATGTCTACCAGGGCGTCAAAGAGGTCAGCCCGGTGATCCTGGCCAATGCCCGCATGCTGGGCGCCTCACCGCGCCAGTTGCTGCGCCATGTTTATTTGCCCAGCGCCACGAGCTGGGTTTTCAGCAGCCTGCACACCAGCGTGGGCCTGGCGTTTGTGGGGGCGGTGGTGGGTGAATACCTGGGCTCGGCCAGCGGCGTGGGTTATTTGATCCACCAGGCCGAGGGCGTGTTTGACATCAACACGGTGATGGCCGGCATCCTGGTGCTGACCGGCTTTGCGCTGACCCTGGACGCCGCCGTGGGCCGGGCCGAGCGCCGGCTGATGAAATGGCAGCCCAAAGGCGGCGAGAGCTTGAAGCTGTGAGCGTGGCGGCTGCGGCCCACGCGGCCCACGTTGCCCACGCGGCCCGCCGCATCAACCATGCACGCCGGTGTACTCGCTCATGATTGCCAGATCGCCCAGGTGATGACGCGGTATCTCGGCACCGATCTGGCCGCGCTTGATCACCAGCACCCGCTGCGACACGGCGGCGATGAACTCCAGGTTTTGCTCCACCAGCACGATGGTCAGCCGCCTGCGGTCGCGCAGCGACGCCAGGGTCTCGGCGATCTCGTCGATGATCGACGGCTGGATGCCCTCGGTCGGCTCATCGAGCAGCAGCAATGACGGCCTGCCGGCCAGCGCCCGTGCCAGGGCCAGCAACTGCTGCTCACCGCCCGAGAGTGAGCCGCCGGGGCGGCCGAGCAACGGCTTCAAGCGCGGAAAGTCTTGCAGCAGGCGGTCGATCGCGTGCAGCGATTTTTCACCCGTCTTGACCAGGCCCATGCGCAGGTTGTCGAGCGCGCTGAGCGTGGGGAAAATTTCGCGGCCCTGCGGCACATAGGCCATGCCGAGCCGGGCCCGGGCGTGCGGCGCGGCGCGGGTGATGTCGAGCGCCTCGCTAGCTTGCCCACCGGCGCTACCGGCCCCACCGGCGCCACCGGCCGAACCGTGCCAATGCACCGTGCCGGCACTCGGCCGCAGCGCACCGATCAGCACCCGCAGCAAGGTGGATTTGCCCATGCCGTTGTGGCCCAGGATGCCGATCGATTCGCCCTCGGCAATCGACAGCGAGATGTTGTGCAGCACGGGAATAGCGCCGTAACCCGCA
>JANMKO010000313.1:0-10619 GCA_031372085.1 Betaproteobacteria bacterium | reverse complement strand
TTGCACGGCTACCTCACCTTGGCCGAAAAGCTTTGGCAGCACGGCCACCCCTTTGCCCAGGCATGGAACTTCGGCCCGGCCGACGACGACGTGCGCACCGTGTCGTGGATTGTCGACCGGCTGGCCTGCGCCTGGGGCGACCGGGCCGGCTGGCAGCACGACGGCAATCAAGCCGCGCTGCATGAAGCCCACTGGCTCAAGCTCGACACGTCCAAGGCCCGGCAGTTGCTGGGCTGGCAGCCGCGCTGGGATTTGCAAACCGCGCTGCACCACACGGTGGCCTGGCACCAGGCCTGGCTGCGCCATGACGACATGCGCGCGGTGTGCCTGCAACAAATTCAGCAATACATGCTGTCCGCCCCAGTGGCGGCCACCCCTGTCTAACCGGCCATCGCCATGCACAACAGTCTGCCCACCCCATCGATCAGCGCAGCGAGCGGTACACCCGGCGCCGCGACGAGCACCCCCGCAACGCCTGAGTCGCTGCGGCGCAGCATCAACGCGCTGGTGCAGCAGTACGCGGCGCTGGCGCTGGCGCCCCAGGCCTTTGAGGCCGGAAAATCGGTGGTGCCGGTGTCGGGCAAGGTGATCGGGTCCAAAGAGCTTGAGCTGATGGTTGAAGCCTCGCTCGACGGCTGGTTGACCACCGGCCGCTTCAATGAGGCGTTTGAAAAGCGCCTGGCCAAGATCCTGGGTGTCAAGCATTTGATGACCGTGAACTCAGGCTCGTCGGCCAATCTGGTGGCCTTCACCACGCTCACGTCGCCCAAGCTGGGCGACCGGGCCATTCGCCCCGGCGATGAGGTCATCGGCGTGGCTGCGGGCTTTCCGACCACCGTCAACCCCATCATCCAGTGCGGTGCGGTGCCGGTGTTTGTGGACGTGGAGCTGGGCACTTACAACATCAACCCGGCGTTGATCGAGGCCGCCATCGGCCCCCGCACCCGCGCCATCATGCTGGCCCACACGTTGGGCAATCCGTTCAATCTGGCGGTGGTGACCGCGCTGTGCAAAAAATATGGCCTGTGGTTGATCGAGGATTGCTGCGACGCCCTTGGCGCCACTTATGACGGGCGGTTGGTGGGCACGTTTGGTGACATCGGCACGCTCAGTTTTTACCCGGCCCATCACATCACCATGGGTGAGGGCGGGGCGGTGTTCACCAACCACAGCGAGCTGAGGGCCATTGCCGAGTCGATCCGCGACTGGGGCCGCGACTGTTATTGCGGCCCGGGCAAGGACAACACCTGTGGCAAACGGTTTTGCCAGCAGCTTGGCAGCCTGCCACTGGGCTATGACCACAAGTACACCTACTCGCACCTGGGCTACAACCTGAAGATCTCCGATATGCAGGCGGCTTGCGCCCTGGCGCAGCTGGACCGGCTGGACTCGTTCGTGGCCACGCGGCGGGCCAACTACCAGCACCTGAGAGACCGGCTCAAAAGCTGCGAGGCGTTCTTGCGGCTGCCCGAGGCCACCGCCCATTCCGACCCGTCCTGGTTTGGTTTTGCGCTCACGCTCAAGCCCGAGGCCCATGTGCAGCGGGTGGATTTGTTGAACTACCTCGACCAGCACAAGATCGGTACCCGCTTGCTGTTTGCCGGCAACCTGGTGCGCCAGCCGTACATGCAGGGCCGCAACTTCCGCATCAGCGGTGAGCTGGTCAACACCGATGTGGTGATGCACCAGACCTTTTGGCTTGGCGTCTACCCCGGCCTCGGGGTGGATCAGCTGGACTTCATGGCCGAGCGACTGGAAGAGTTTTTTGGTCTGAACTTTTGAGCCCCGGTCTGGCCGGCGGCGCGCCATGAGAGTCTTGATCACCGGCGGCAGCGGTTTTCTGGGCAGCGCCGCTGCTTTGCACCTGCTGGCCGCTGGCCACGAGCTGGCCTTGTTGTTGCGGCCTGGCTCGTCGCTGGCCCGGCTGGGCCCGGCGGCCAGCCGCATGCAATTGGGGCGCTGCGGCAGCGATGCCGATATCGGCGACTTTGTGCGCGCAGTGCAGCCCCAGGCCGTGCTGCACACCGCTTGCTGCTACGGCCGGCAGGGCGAGACGGCGCTGCAATTGCTGGACGCCAACCTGCGCTTCGGCATGCAGGTGCTGCTAGCCCAGGAAGCCCTGGGCGCGCTGCCGGGCGGGTGCAGCCACTTCATCAACATCGGCTCGGCCCTGGCCCAGCAGGCCAGTGCCTACGCGCTGAGCAAGGCGCAATTTGCGCAGTGGGGTGGTTTGATGGCGCGCACTGGCGGGCCACGCTTCACCAATGTATTGCTGCAACACATGTACGGCCCGGGTGACGATGGCCACAAGTTCAGCAGCCTGGTGTTGCGTGCTTGCCGCAGCCACCAGCCCAGCCTGGCCTTGACAGCTGGTGAACAGCGGCGCGACTTCATCCATGTAGACGACGTGGTGTCGGCGCTGGCATTGCTGCTGCAAAGGCCGGCGGGGCGGGTGGACGGCGCGGTGGACGGTGCGGTGGATGCCGGGGTGGATGCCGAGCTGGCTGCCGGGGTGCAGGTTCACGCTGCCGATCCCCTGCGCCGCCATCAAGCAGTGGCCGAGATCGAGTTGGGCTCTGGCCAGGCACCCACGGTGCGTGAATTTGTCGAGACAGTGCATGCCCTCACCGCGTCGCGCACCCGGTTGCTGTTTGGGGCTTTGCCATATCGGCCCGGTGAAGCCATGCACTGCCAGGCCAACATCAGCCGCTTGACAGGCTGGGGCTGGGCGCCGCGCCACACCCTGCGCAGCGGCCTGCAAGACACCTTGAAACGGGACAACCCAGCATGAAACTCTTGATCACCGGCGGCTGCGGCTTTCTGGGCAGCAACCTGGCCGCCCACGCCATGGCCCAGGGCATGGACTTGTGCCTGTTCGACAGCCTGGTGCGCCAGGGCTCGCAAGACAACCTGGCCTGGCTGCGTCGCCGTGGCCGGGTTGAATTTGTCCATGGCGACACCCGCAACCACAACGATGTGGCGCGTTGCGTCGAAGCCTTTGGCCCGACGCAGGTATTCCATGTTGCGGGCCAGGTGGCGATGACCACATCGATCAACAACCCGCGGCTGGACTTTGAGGTCAATGCCCTGGGCACCTTCAATGTGCTGGAGGCCTTGCGTTGCCATGCACCCGATGCGGGGGTGATTTATTCGTCCACCAACAAGGTCTACGGCGACCTGGCGCAATACCGCTACGAGGAGCGCGCCACGCGCTACCACTGCGTGGACCACCCCCAGGGTTTTGACGAGGCCACGCCACTGGATTTTCATTCGCCTTACGGTTGCTCCAAGGGCGCGGCAGACCAGTACCTGCGCGACTACCACCGCATCTTCGGCTTGAAGACGGTGGTGTTCAGGCACTCATCGATGTACGGCGGGCGCCAATTTGCCACTGGCGACCAGGGCTGGATCGGCTGGTTTTGCCAGCTGGCCGCCAATGCCGCCAGCAGCGCTGCGGGCGGCGTCAAGCCGGCGCCTTTCACCATCGCTGGCAACGGCAAACAAGTGCGTGATGTGTTGCATGCCGACGACATGGTCCGGCTGTACTTTGGCGCGGCGGCGCGTTTTGCCGACGTGGCCGGCCAGGCCTTCAATGTGGGTGGCGGCCTGGCCAACAGCCTGTCGTTGCTGGAGCTTTTTGCGCTGCTCGAAGGCTATGTCGGCGTGCCGCTGGATTACCGCTGCGGCCCGCCGCGTTGCAGCGACCAGCGCCTGTTTGTGGCCGATACCGGCAAGATCGAAGCCGCCATCGGCTGGGCGCCCCGGGTCAGCGCGGCCGTCGGGGTGGGCCGCATGCTGGACTGGGTGCGGTCGCTGGACAAAGCTTGATGCGCAGGTGAGGCCCGGGTTGGGGGGATTTGGCTGCGCAGCAGCGCCTGCGTTTTGACCGTGACGTAAAAAAAGCCCGGTCGATACCGGGCTTTTTGTTGTGCCCGACACGCGTCGGCCGGGCCGGCCGCGCCGCCGCAAAGCAGCGGCGCGGCCTGACGGGTCAGAGTGCCGCTGCTTGATGGCGCATCAACTCCTCGTCCAGGCTGGCCAGGTGCCGGGTCACCGGCGCGGCCGTCTCGTGCACGGGGGTGCTGGCTGGCACGGGGGCGGCTGGCGTCGGGCTGGCCGGCATCAGGTCGGTGCTCGCGCCGGCCAGCAACTCGTCCAGCTTGGGCACCGTCTGGCGGGTGCTGTCCTTGGCAAACCACACGTCGGCCATCTCATGGGTCTGGCCGTCGGCGGTTTTGTAGCCCGAGATCAAACCCAGCGCATTGCCGTGGTCGGTGCGGCTGGACGCGGTGTAGCTCAGGTCCAGCTCGGTGATGCCCATGTCCACCAGGCCTTTCAGTTCACCGATATCGGTCTTGCCGTCGTGGTTGGCGTCTACCCACAGCTTCAACTCGCCGAAGGCCGCGTCCCTGGCGTCCAGCTTGGCGTCGTGGTTGGCGTCCAGTGCGGCCATCGCCACATAGCCATCGCCAGCACGCTGCCCGTTGGCCAGCACGGTGGACGAGCCAAACAACTCACGGCCGTCATTGATGGTGCCGTCGTGGTTGATGTCGCGCACCAGCAGGCCGTCGCCACCGCCCACCCAGCCCACCTTGTCGGCATGGCCGGTGGCCGACAGGTCGAAGTTCACGCCCTGGCTGGCGGCGGTTGTGGACACCCCGTCACCGTTCAGGTCCAGCACGATCGGTGACAAGGCTTGCAGCGCGGCGTACTGGCTGGTGCTCATGGCGGCAGTGTCTTCCGCAGTGAACGCGGTGGCCTGCGACATCGACATGCTGGCGATGTCGGCCACATCCAGCGCCACCACTTGTGCCGTGCTGAGTGCGACGATCTGGGCCGTCGTCAGGCTGGCCGCCTGCTCACCGGTCAAGGCACGGATGTCGCCCGTCTCAAGCCAGCCGATCTGCTGGGTGGTGAGCGCGGCCACCTGCACCGCACTCATCGCCTCGACTTCCAGCGTGGTCAGCGCCTGGATCTGGGCGCTGCTCAGGGCGGCGATCTGCAGCGTGCCGAAGTCGGTGATGTCGGCCGTGCCGAGCGCCGCAATATCGGCCGTCTCGATGGCCCGCACCTGGGCCGATGTCAGCGCACCCATCTGCTCAGCCGTCAGGGCCTTCAGGTCCGCGCTGTCGAGTGCCACCATGTCCGCCGTGTTGAAGGCGCGGATCTGGGCGCTGCTCAAGGCGGCCAGGTCCAGGCTTTCCAGGTGGTTGACCTGGGTGGTGGTCAAGGCGGCGATCTGCGCCGTGCTGAGCGCCTGGAACTGGCTTTCCGTCAGGCTGTTCAGGTCGTCGGTGGCCAGGCTGGCGATCTGCGTGGTGCTCAAGCCGCGCAGTTGTGCAGCGCCCAGGATTTGCAGCTGGTCGCTGCCCATCGCGCCCAGTTGCGCCGTGGTGAGCTGGCCGATCTGTGCGCTGCTCCAGCCCACCAGGTTGTCTGCCGCGATGGCGCCGATGTCGGACGTCTCGATGGCCCTGATTTGCGCCGAGGTCAAGAAGCTCAACTGATCCGCCGTCAGGGCCCTGATGTCAGCGCTGTCCATGGCCGCGATGTTGGCCGTGGTGATGGCGCGGATCTGCAAGGCGCTCAGCGCTTGCAGGTCGGTGGACTCCAGCTTGCTGATCTGGGTGCTGGTGATGGCCGCGATCTGCGCCGTGCTGAGCATCGTGAACTGCACATCGCTCAGCACGTTCAAGTCATCGGTTGCCAGCGACGCGATCTGGCCGGTGCTCAGGCTGGCCAATTGCGCGTCGCTCAGTGCCTGCCACTGGTTGCTGCCCAGGGCGCCCAGTTGGCCGGTGCTGAGCTGGGCGATTTGCGCCCCGCTCAAGCCGGCAAAGGCGTCGGCGCCGATGGCGCTGATGTCGGCGGTGGTGATGGCCCGCACCTGGGCAGACGACAGGGCCGCCAGTTGGTCAGCGGTCAGGGCCCCGATGTCGGCGCTGTCCATCGCCGCGATGTTGGCGGTGCTGATGGCCCGCACCTGGACGGCACTCAAGGCGGCCAGGTCCGCGCTTTCCAGCTTGCTGATCTGGGCCGTGGTGATGGCGGCGATCTGGGCTGTGGTCAGCGCCTGGAACTGGACGTCGGTGAAGGCGTTCAGGTCATCGGTGGCCAGCGACGCGATCTGCGCCGTGCTCAGGCTCTGCACCTGGGCCGCACTCAGGGTTTGCAATTGATCCGAGCCCAGGGCCCCCAGTTGGACGGTGGTCAATTGGCGCATCTGGGCGTCGCTCAGGCCGGCGATGGCGTCGGTGGTGATGCCGATCAAGTCCAGCGCATCGATGGCCCGCACTTGCGCCGATGTGAGGGCGCCCAGTTGGTCGGCACTCAGCAGTTTGAGGTCGGCACTGTCCAGCGAGACCATCTGGTCGGTGGTCAGGCCACGCAGTTGCGTGCCGTCCAGCGCCTGCACTTGCCCTGAGGTCAGCGCATTCAGCTGCTGGGTGCTCAAGGCGCCGATCTGGTGGCTGGTCAAGCCCACGATGTTGGCCCCATCGATGCCGCGGATGTCGGCGGTCTCGATGGCCCGCACCTGCGCCGTGCTGAGCGCGGCCAGTTGCCCGGCCGTCAGGGCGCCCAGGTCGGCGCTGTCCAGCGCGGCGATGTTGGCGGTGGTGATGGCCCGCACCTGGGCCGCCGTCAAGGACGACAGGTCGGTGCTTTGCAGGTTGCTGATCTGCGCGCTGGTCAGTGCGGCGATCTGCGCGGTGGTCAAAGCCTGAAACTGGGCATCGGTCAAGGTGTTCAGGCCGGCGCTGCTCATCGACGTGAGCTGCGCCGTGCTCAGGCCCACCAGTTGCGAGGCGTCCAGGGCCTGCACCTGGTCAGAGCCCAGCGCAGCCAGTTGCGCACTGGTCAGCGCGCCGATCTGTGCGCTGCCGAAGCCGTTGATCACCCCGGCGCTGATGGCCGTGATGTCGCCGGTCTCGATGGCGCGGACCTGCACGGCCGTCAGCGCGCCAAGTTGCTCGGCCGTCAGTGAGGCCACGTCGGCACTGTCCATGGCGGCGATGTTGGCCGTGGTGACGGCACGGATCTGGCTGCCGGTCAAGGCCATCAAATCGGTGGATTCCAGGTTGCTGATCTGGGCGCTGCTGAGGCCGGCGATCTGGGTCGTGGTCAGGGCCTGGAACTGGCTGGCGGTGAGCATGTTCAAGCCCGCCGTGCCCATGCCCGTGATCTGGGTGGTGGTCAGGCCCGACAGCTGGGAGTCGGTGAAGGCCTGCAACTGGTTGGAGCCCAGATTGGCCAGTTGCGCGCTGGTCAGCGCGCCCAGTTGCGCGGCGGTCAGGTTGGCAATGTTGCCCGCGCTGATGGCCGCCAGGTCGGCGGTCTCTATCGCCTGCACTTGCGCCGCGCTCAGGGCGGCCAGCTGATCGCCCGTCAGGGTGGTGAAGTCAGCGCTGTCCAGGGCCACGATATTGGCGGTGGTGATGGCGCGGATTTGCGCCGCCGTCAGGGCCGACAGGTCGGCGGTCTCCAGGCTGCTGATCTGCGCACTGGTCAGCGCCGCGATCTGGGCGGTGCTCAGGGCCTGGAACTGCACGGCCTGCAGCAAGTTCAGCTCGGCGGTGGTCATGGCGGTGAGCTGGGGTGTGGTGAGGCCCACCAGCTGCTCACCGGTGAGGGCCTGCAATTGGTTGGAGCCCAGGCTGGCCAGTTGGTCCGTGCTGAGCGCAGCGATCTGTGCCGAGCTGAAGCGGCTGATGTTGCCCGCACTGATGGCCGAGAGGTCTGCGGTCTCGATGGCCTTGACCTGGGTCGCCGTCAGCGCGGCCAGCTGGTCGCCGGTCAAGGTGGCGATGTCAGCGCTGTCCATGGCCGCGATATTGGCCGCGGTGATGGCGCGTACCTGGCTGGCCGACAGCGCCTGCAAGTCGGTGGACTCCAGGTTGCTGATCTGCCCGCTGGTGAGCGCGGCGATCTGGGCGTTGCTCATGGCCTGGAATTGCGTGTCCCGCAGCCGGTTCAGGTCGGCCGTGCTCAGCGACGCAATCTGCGGCGTGGTCAGGCCGGCCACTTGCACATCGGTCAGGGCCTGCATCTGCACCGAGCTCAAGGCCGACAACTGCGCTGAGGTCAGCGCGGCCACTTGCGCGGCGCTCAGGTTGACGATGTTGCCGGCGCTGATGCCGGCCAGGTCAGCCGTCTCGATCGCCCGCACCTGGCTGGTGGACAGGGCAGACAGTTGTTCAGCCGTCAGGTTCGAGACATTGGCGCTGCTCAGTGCGGCGATATTGCCCACGCTGACGGCCCGCACCTGGGCCGCTGACAGGGCGCTCAGGTCCGTGCTTTCCAGGTTGCTGAACTGGGTGCTGGTGAGGGCGGCGATCTGCGCCGTGGACAGCGCCTGAAACTGGCTTGCCAGCAGCGTGTTCAGGCTGGCCGTGCCCAGTGAGGCGATCTGGCTGGTGGACAGGCCGGCCAGCTGGCCGTCGAGCAGGGCTTGCATCTGGCCCGAGCCCAGCACCGCCAATTGCGCGCTGCTCAGCGCGCCGATTTGGGCCGCGCTCAGGTTGGCGATGTTGGCCACGCTGATGCCGCCGAGGTCAGCGGTCTCGATGGCCCGCACCTGGGCCGTGGTCAGCGCCGTCAGTTGGTCCACCGTCAGCGCGGCGATGTCCGCACTGTCCAGCGCGGCGATGGCGCGGCTGTTCAACGCCGTGATCTGGGCCGTGGCCAGCGCGGCCAGGTCGGTGGTCTCCAGGTTGGCCACTTGGCCGGTGGTCAGGGCGGCGATTTGCGTGGTGCTCAGGGCCTGGAACTGCTCGCTCTTGAAGTGGTTCAGGTCGTCGCTGGCCAGCGCGGCAATCTGCGCCGTGCTCAGGCTTTGCACCTGCAAGGCGCTGAGCGACTGCAACTGGTCTGAGCCCAGCACCGCCAGCTGTGCGGTGCTGATGGCGGCGATCTGGCCCGCGTCGAGCCCGGCGATGGCGTCGGTGGTCAGGCCGCTGAAGTCAGCCGTGGCGATGGCGCGCAGCTGCGCTGAGCCAAGCGCAGCCAATTGGGCCGAGCTGAGCACGGCGATGTCGGCGCTGTCGAAGGCGGCGATGTCGCGCGTCGTCAGGGCGCGCATTTGCGCTGAGCCCAGGGCGGCGAGGTCGGTGCTTTCCAGGTTGGCCGCCTGGGCGGTGGTCAGCGCGGCGATCTGGGCCGTGGTCAGCGCCGCAAACTGGTCACTGCTGAGCTTGTTCAGGTCGTCGGTGCTCAAGGTGGCAATTTCTGCCGTGCTCAAGCCGCGCAACTGCACCGATGTCAGCGCCTGCAGTTGGTCAGACCCCAAAGCGCCCAGTTGCGCCGTGGTCAGCCCCGCCATCTGGGCGCTGCTCAAGGCGTGGACGGCGTCGCTGCTCAGGCCGGCGATGTCGGCGGTCTGGATCGCACGCAGCTGGTCCGAGCTGAGGGCGGCCACTTGGGCGGTGCTCAGTGCGGCGAAGTCGGCGCTGTCGAAGGCGACGATGCTGCGGGTGGTGATGGCCCGCACCTGGGCGCTGGACAGCGCGGCCAGGTCAGCGCTTTCCAGGTTGGCGGCTTGCGCCGTGCTGAGGCTGGCAATCTGCTCGGTGGACAATCCCTGGAACTGGTCGCTGGTGAGCTGGTTCAGGTCGGCCGTGCCCAGCGCGGCGATTTGTGCCGTGCTCAGGCCCCGCAATTGCGCTGACGCCAGCGCCTGCATCTGGTCCGATCCCAGCGCATCGAGCTGCGCCGAGGTCAACGCGGCAAGCTGCTGGCTGCTCAGGGCGCGGATGGCGTCGCTGCCCAGCCCGCCAATGTCGGCCGTGCCGATCACCCGCACCTGGTCCGAGCTGAGGGCGCCGATCTGGGTGCTGCTCAAGCTGGCCAGGTCGGCGCTGTCAAAGGCTTTGATGTCACGGGTCGAGATCGCGCCGATCTGCGCGGTGGTCAGCGCCGCCAGGTTGGCGCTGTCCAGGTTGGCGGCCTGCAGGGTGGTCAGCGCGGCGATCTGCGCCGTGCTCAGGGCCTGGAATTGCGCGGTGCTGAGCTGGTTCAGGTCATCGGTGGCGAGCGAGGCAATCTGTGCCGTGCCCAGGCCGCGCAGCTGGGTGCTGCCCAGGGCCTGGAATTGGTCAGACCCCAGCGCGCCCAGCTGCACCGTGCTCAGGGCCGCCAGTTGGCCCGCGCTCAGGGCGCGGATGGCCGCCGTGCTGAGCCCGGCGATGTCGGCCGACTCGATCGCCCGCACCTGGTCGGTGGTGAGCGCGGCCATTTGGCTGGCACTCAGCACGGCCAGGTCGGCGCTGTCAAGAGCGGCCATGCCGCGCGTGCTGATGGCGGCGATTTGCGCCGTGCTCAAGGCGGCCAGGTCGTCACTTTCCAGGTTGGCCACCTGGGCGCTGGTCAGCGCGGCGATCTGCTCGGTGCCAAGCGCCTTGAACTGGCTGCTGGTCAAGGTGTTCAGGTCGTCGCTGGACAAGCTGGCGATCTGGGCGCTGCCCAGGCTGCGCACCTGGCCGGTGGCCAGTGCCTGCCACTGGTCTGAGCCCAGCGCCGCCAACTGCGCGCTGCTCAAAGCCGACAGTTGGGCGCCATTCAGGGCGCGCAAGGCGTCGGTGGTCAGGCCGACGATGTCAGCGGCGTCTATCGCCCGCACCTGC
>JANMKO010000268.1:0-5974 GCA_031372085.1 Betaproteobacteria bacterium | reverse complement strand
GCGGCGGCGTCGGGCCAGCGCCACGGCGGGGCCTGGCCGGGCTGGCCGGCGCTGGGCCCGCGGGCACCCGCCGGCGCGGCGGCCGGGCGCAGCAAGGTCATCGAAAGGTGGGTCTCGGTCATGGGCTCTCTCCGTCATGTTGTGCATGCACTGTGAGCGGCTTCGGCCCGATAGTCCTTTGCCTGCGCTAACGCGCTTCTAAACGTTGCTAAAGCCAGCGCACCACCGCACAGGTGCCGCGCCACGACACAACCCCGGGGCCGCGCTATGCTGGTTTGCCACGGCCGCCCGCACAGCGCCGGGCCCTATCTGGAGAAGCCCATGCGCCCGCCAAACCCCGCCCGCGTTGCCAGCAGCGTCGCCGCCATCGAGCCCGGCACCGCATGGACTGGCGCGGCTGATCGGCCCGCAGCGGCCGCGTTCTTGATCGACACGGTCATCGACCCCGGCACCCGCAACCCCGTCGTGGGCATGGTGCGCCACGCCGGCCATCCCTTCGTTGGCTGGGTAACCCAGACCCAAGCCGGCACGGTGCCCGACAGCGCGTTCTGGCAACTCGCCACGGCCTACCTCAGCGCCCTGCCCGCCCCGGCCCGGCCGGATGAAGCGGTGCTCAACCCGCTGCGCGCCAAAGACGCCCGCGCCCACTGTTTTGGCTGGCTCGACATCGGCTGGGGCGGGCCGACCCCGGCGCAGCGCCAGCGCCACCCGCATGGCTCGTTCTGGGTCAGCCGGCGACACGGCGATGACGTGATCGACCGCACACTGGTGCTGCTGGCCGCGCGCCGCCTGCACCAGCGCGCGATGGGTGGCGACATCGGCCTGCGGCTGGCGCTGCATGTGGCGCCTGCCGACAGCGCCGGCCGCTGCCGGGTGCAGATCACCGGCGCCACCTTCTCCTGCCTGGCATTGGCGTTGGTCGAGGTGCCGCCGCGCTACCGCCCCATCGTGCACAGCCTCGACGCAGCGCAGGCCCTGCTCGGGCGGATGATCGACGAGATCAAGCTCAAGCTCGACTTTCCGGCCGGCGCGCTGGTGCTGGGCGTGCGCGCCGGTGCGGTTGGCGGCGTTGCCGACGATGCGCAATGGCTGCGCTTGCTGGGCATCGGCTTGCGGCGCCGCCGGGTGGCTGACGACAGCCCGGCGCCCCGGGCGCGGCTGTACCGGTTTGAGGTCGATATCGACGCCGCAGCGCAGTTGCAGCGCACCGTGGCCATCGACGAGTTGACGGCGGCCGGCCAGGCACCCGGCCCGGGGTTGTTTGAGCGCGATCCCGCGTCGTGCGGGCCGGCGGCCACGTTGCACGCCCGGCGCCCGACGCGCAGCCCCGAGACGCTGGCGGCCTGCCGGGTTGACCTGCCCCGGCTGGGCGTGCAGCAGTCAACGCGCGACTGGTTTCTCTACGAGCCCGCGCGCTTCAACGTGCAGGCCGCCCAGCCCCGGGGCGACGAGCCGCGCACCGTGAGTACCGTCAACAACGCCCAAACGCGCGGCGAAGACACCGTGGCCGTGCCGCTGGGCCAGCCCATCGACCTGCGCAGCGACGACATGGCCGCCGCCCAGGCCCATCTGCGCGCGGCCGAGCTGTTTCACCGGCTGGACGCTTACGGCCTGGTGCCCGGTGACTACTTTCGGCAGGCCCGGCTGCCGCTGGTGCTGCGCCCCCGGGCGGCGATGCGCGGCGCACCCGGCGGCGAAGCGGTGAATGCCGAGGTGCGCCCTTTTTGGCGCGGTGACCTGCCGGTGCAGTGGCTGACCGACGCCGCGCCCGGCGCACCCGACCTGCGGCCGCAGTTGCTGGTGCGCTTTGGCTCGGCCGACCTGATGCACCGCAGCGCGCTGGCCACCCGCGACCCGCGCCATGGCGATGACGCCGCGCCCGACTATCGCCAACAAGCAGGCCAGCCGCAAGCAGGCCAGCCGCAAGCTGGCCAGCAGCCCGAGGGCCTGCATCCTGGGCAAGGCGAGGGCCTGTGGCCGGGCCCGCCGCCGCCCGGCCTGGCGCCTGCTGGCGGGGCTGCGCCGGGCCCGCTGACCGCCCCGCCGGGCGCGCGTGCCCAGACCCTGGGCATTGCCGCCGATCCGCGCTGGGCCTGGCATGAGTTTGGCCATGTGCTGGCCTACGCCAGCACCGGTGAGCTGGAATTTGCGTTTGCGCACAGTGCCGGCGACGCCCTGGCGGCCATTGCCACCGACCCGGACTCGGCGCTGGCCTGGGACGACGACGCCCGCTTCCGCACCTTCCCGTGGGTGCAGACCGACCGCCGGCATGACCGCAGCCCGCGCAGCGGCTACTGCTGGTGCGGCCGGCGCAACTTGCCACGGCTCGACCCCAACCGGCCCATCGCGCACCACCAGCACGGCTACTTTGAAGAGCAGATCCTGTCGTCTTCGCTGTTCCGGCTGTACCGCTGCCTGGGCGGCGACACGCGCGACCTGGGCCTGCCGGCGCCCGAGCAAGATGTCGATGACGCCGGCCTGCCGGTGCGGCGCAGTGCCTCTGATTACTGCCTCTACCTGATCATGCGGGCGATCTCGCTGCTGGGGCCCGACAGCATTGCGCCGGCACGCACGCCGGACCAGTTTGTCAGTGCGCTGATCGACGCCGATCTGGGCACCGATGGCCACCCCGGTGGCTGGACGATCCAGCCCGATTGGCCGTTCAGATCGACCGCGCCGCACGCCGCGCGCCGGCGCAGTGGCGCGCGGGTGCACAAGGTGATCCGCTGGGCGTTTGAGCAACAAGGCCTGTACGCCAGCGCCGACCCCCTGGCCGTGGTCGAAGGCCCGGGCCAGCCGCCGGCCGAGGATGTGTACATCGCCGACCGGCGCCGCACCCCGCCCGACGGCGGCTACCACCCGGTGGCGCTGCACTGGCCCACGGCCGGCGATACGGCCTGGATGGCCGACGACAGCCTGCGCCGCCAGGGCCGCCGGGTGTGGCTGTGGGTGGCCAACCGGGGCCAGCAGCCTGCCGAAAGCCTGCGGGTGCGGCTGTGGGCCTGTGCGGCCACCGCGGACGCGCCCGTCTGGCCCAAAACCGACGTGCCGGGCCGGGCGGCGCAGGGGCTCGACGGCGCCGACGCCGGCCGGGTCTTGTTCGAGTTTGCGCTGCCTCAAGCGCTGGCCGACCAGCCGGTCTGGCTGCTGGCCAATGTGCACAGCCCGTCGGACCCCGGCAACCTGCCGCTCAACGATGCGCCGCCCGACCTGCCGGCCGACCTGCTGGAGCTGGTGGCCCACGACAACAACCTGGCCTTCGCGCTGCGCCAGCCCTGAGCGGCGGCGCTGCGCCGTCAGCACAGCGCCGCAGCGCGGACGGCCAGACTACGCCGCCGTCGGCACGCTGGGCAGCGGCCCGGCAGCGGGCGCGGCCCGCACCGGCGCCGGCCACTCAGCCCGGGCGCGGGCCAGCACCGTGCGCAACGTGGGCACGGCGATCGGCAACACCCCGCCACCCGGGGTGTCGGCGCAAAGCGCCTGCCAGACGCCGCCGGCCAGGCGCCGGCTGGCCGCGCTGTCGCTGGGGTAGTGCACACCGATGCGCTCACGGTTCTTCGCCAGGCGCCAGGCCAGCCACAGCAGGGGCGACGCCATGTCCTCACCGTAGCGCGCGCTGCGGTAGTCCGCCCAACTCGGTTGGGCGCCGATATTGGCATGGCGCACCAGCAAACCGCCGCTGGACACGGCGCTGTCGAGCTTGGCAAACACGCCAAAGCGCTGCGCCACCGGCGCAATCTCCAGCAGCAGCAGCGCGACGAAATGGCCCAGAAACGAATGCCCGCTCGGGAACGCCGGGTGCCGCGGCGGCCCCCACGGCGGCACCAGCCCCGGGCACAGCGTGGACGGCCGCACCCGCTGGTAGCGCGCCTTGTAATCCATGTAGACCAGGTTGCCGATGGCCAGGCCGCAGCGCATCAACTGCACCGTCCAGGGCTTGCTGTCGATGGCGATGCCCAGGAAATGGATGAAGTAGTCCGGGATGCCGTCAGACTGCACCGCCGCCTCGTCCAGAAAGCGGCTGCGGTCGTCCTGCATCAGGTCTTCCAGCTCCTGCAGCTCGGTGTTGATGAATTGCCAGGCGTCGGTGGCGCTGTTGGTCGCAGCCCCAGCTGCGCCGACGCGCCAGGCCAACAGCCTTTCATCCGGGCCGGAGGCCGCTTCGTTCTGGATCAAGTCCTCGATGGGCGAGCGCTGCGCGAGCCCGGCGCCCCACCGGGCGTGGCTGGCGGCAAATTCACGCGCCGCCAGCACTGCTGGCGATGACAAGTCCACGTCCTGCAACCACTCGCCGAGCTGCGTGTCGAAGGCCAGCGTCCAAAAGCGCAGGCCCGGGTCCCAGTCGCCGGTCTGCCAAGTCAACCGCACATCCTGCGGCGTGGGGTCGAAGCGCAGCCGGGTGGGGAACGCCGGCCAGCCGTTGCCGGCTGAAAAATCCAGCGCCCAGGGCTTGGGGCCCAGCTCGGCCGGCGTGGCGTAAGCGCTGCGCTCGACCGGGCCGTAACCCCCCAGGTAGCCCGCGCCGCTGGGCATGCCGCCCCCGGTGCGGCCTCGCACCCACCACGGCCCGGTGCCCTGGCCCTGGCCTTGCCCTTGTCCCTGCCCCTGCCCCTGCCCCTGCCCCTGACCCTGCCCTTGACCCTGCCCTTGTCCCTGTCCCTGGCCTTGGCCTTGGCCTTGGCCTTGCCCTTGTCCCTGGCCCTGGCCCTGGCCCTGGCCCTGGCCCTGCCCAAACGATCCCGAAACCATGCTGTTCTCCTTGACGGTAAAAAAGGGGGCGGGCCTGACACCAGCGCCAGGCGCCCGGTGAACTCAGGCGGGCAGGCCCGCGCGACGCAGCGCCACTAGCAGCGGCGCCAGGTGCGGCGGTTGCAGCGGATACCAGGCGCCAAAACCTGACACGGTGAAACCCGGATCGGTTGCCAAAAACGCCTGCGCCTGCGCCCGCGCCTCGTCCAGCTCACCGGCCTGGACCAACGCGGCAACCAGCAGACGCCGCGCGGCGTTGTAGCGCGGGTTCAGCCGCAAGGCCTTGCCCAGCCAGGCCACCGCCTCGGCGTGCCGGCCGGCCACCAACGCGGCGGTACCGCAAGTGGTGAAAAAGGCAAAGGTGTTTTGATCGAACGGGCTCAGCCGGATGGCATTGCGCACCCGCGCCAGGGCCTCGTCGGCACGGCCCAGGTAGGCCAGCGTGGTGGCGCTGCGGGCCCAGGCCAGCGCGCAACTGGGGTTGCGCGACAGCGCCTGGTCAAACAGCTCCAGCGCCTCGTCAAAGCGTTTTTTCAAGAACGCCAGGATGTGGCCGGCCACCGACAGCACCGAGGCATCCTGCGGGTCCAGCGCCACCGCGCGCATCGCATGGTGGTAGGCGGCCAGCCCGTCAGCCCCGATCTCGGATGACCGGCCTTCGCCCACCCGAAAGTTGTACCAGGTGGCCAGGTGGGCATGGGCTTGCGCATAGTCCGGGTCGAGCGCGGTGGCACGTTGAAACAAGGCCCCCGCTGCGTCGAACTCTGCGCTGCCGAACCGGTAAAGGCCGGGCAGGCCGCGCAGCACGCAGTCGTACGCGCTGAAGCTCTCGGTGGGCTGGCCGCGGGTGGTGGCCACGACACGCGCAATCTCGGCCTGCTCGACCTGCGGATCGATGGCCGCGGCAATCGCTGCCGCGATGCGCGCCTGGAAGGCAAACACATCGCTGTCCTCACCGTCATAGCGTTCATGCCAGATCACCCGGTTGCTCAGCGCGTGCATCAGCTCAACCCCGATGCGCAGGCGCTGGCCGGCGCGCCGCACGCTGCCGGTGAGCAGGTAGCGCACGCCCAGCTCGGCGGCGATGTCGCCCAAATCGGCGCTGCGGCTGCGCTCGCGGTAGCGCAGCGTGGAGTTGTGGGCAATCACCAGCAGTGAGCGGTTCAGCGACAGCGTGGCGATGATCTCCTCGGTCATGCCGTCGCCAAAGTACGGGTCGGCCTGC
>JANMKO010000266.1:0-5839 GCA_031372085.1 Betaproteobacteria bacterium | reverse complement strand
GCAGGCCGACCCGTACTTTGGCGACGGCATGACCGAGGAGATCATCGCCACGCTGTCGCTGAACCGCTCACTGCTGGTGATTGCCCACAACTCCACGCTGCGCTACCGCGAGCGCAGCCGCAGCGCCGATTTGGGCGACATTGCCGCCGAGCTGGGCGTGCGCTACCTGCTCACCGGCAGCGTGCGGCGCGCCGGCCAGCGCCTGCGCATCGGGGATGAGCTGATGCATGCGCTGAGCAACCGGGTGATCTGGCATGAACGCTATGACGGTGAGGACAGCGATGTGTTTGCCTTCCAGGCGCGCATCGCGGCGGCGATTGCCGCGGCCATCGACCCGCAGGTCGAGCAGGCCGAGATTGCGCGTGTCGTGGCCACCACCCGCGGCCAGCCCACCGAGAGCTTCAGCGCGTATGACTGCGTGCTGCGCGGCATGGCCGGCCTGTACCAGTTTGAGGACGGCGGGTTCGAGGCGGCGGGCCCGGCGTTCCAGCGCGCCATCGTGCTCGACCCCGGCTATGCCCAGGCCCATACCCACCTGGCCTGGTGGTACAGCCTGTGCATCGGCGAGGGCCGCTCTTCCGCCGCCGGGGACGACACCCAGGCTGCCTACGCGCACGCGATGCGGGCAGTGCAGCTCGACCCGCGCGACGCCTGGGCGCTGTCAGTGGCCGGCCACATGCTGTCGTTCCTGAAAAAGCGCTTCGTGCCGGCGCTGGAGCTGTTTGAACAGGCATTGGCGCTCAACCCCAGCTGCGCGGCGGCCTGGGCCCGCAGCGCCACCACCCTGGTCTACCTCGGCAGGGCCGACGAAGCCTTGGAGCGGGTGCGCAATGCGATGCGCCTGAGCCCGTTCGACAAGCACACCTTTTCGTTTTTCACCACTTGCGGCCATGCCCGGCTGGTGGCCGGCCGGCCCGACGAGGCAGTGGCCTGGCTGGGCAAGGCCTTGCGGCTGAACCCGCGCTACAACGCCGCCCGGCGCCTGCAGGTGGCCGCGCTGGTGCTGGCCGGTGAGCTGGCCGAGGCGCGTGAGCTGGCGCAAGAGTACCTGGCCGCCGACCCGACGTTTTCAGTGGCGCAATTTGGCGCCTGGTATCCGTTGCAGCCGCCGCACCTGGCGCGGCTGCTGGACGCCTTGCGGCGCGCGGGCCTGCCGGCCTGAGTGCATCCCGCTGGTGGCCGCCCGTGCGGGGCGGCGCCGGCCAACCCTGGACAGGAGGACAACATGTGGGGATCGTTCAACCAGAACGCGGCGGGCAGCCGCAACCAGAACGCTGCGGGCAGCCGCAACCAGAATGCCAGTGGCAGCCACAACCAGAATGCCGGTGGCAGCCACAACCAGAACGCCGGCGGCAGCGCAGGCAATGGCGCCGGCCCGGCGGGCGCTGACCCGGCTTCGATGGTCGTGCGCATGGGCGCCGGCCATGCCAGCGGGGCCGGGTTTGCCGGCGGTTACGGCGATGTGGCGCGCAGCGACTACGCCACCCCGGCCGCGCTGGCGCCGATCCCGTGGACGCTGGATTTCTCGGCCGGCAACGGCTGGCCGGCGTTTCCGGCCGGCCACCGTTTCAAGCCCGATGCGCTGGGGCTCAAGCTCGAATGGCGTACCGCCGACTGGGACCCGGGCTTGCGCTTCTGGACCTTGCCGTTCGATCCACTGCTCACCGAGTGGCTGCAGGATGTCGATCTGTCGTCGCCGGCAGTGATGGCCGCGCGCGAGTTTGCCCGCTGCCACGCTGCCTGGCGGGCCCATGTGGAGCCGGACCGGGACCATTCGCCGCACGCCAGCTGGATACAGCAACTGATCGAACCCGAAGACCTGCAATGGCGGGTGTGGCTGAGCCCGACCGACAGCGCCGCAGACCGGGCCGCACGGCGCGACCTGGCCTGGGGCCGCACCCACAGCGAGTTGCAGGGGCTGGAAGACTTGATGCAGGACGACCGTGACCGCTACCTGGCCGAGGCGGCGGTGCAGTCAGACGGGCTGACCGACTATTTTGTGCACTTCCTGGGCATCGACCCGGCCAGCAAGCCGTGGACGATGGCGCTGCTGGCCTGCGGCTCGGCCATCGGCAATGTGCTGGCCATGCAGTACAAGGCCACCTACCAGCGGGTGCGGCCGTCCACGCTGTGCCCGGGCCTGGTGCCGCCGTGGGGGCCGCCGCAGCATCCGGCATTTCCCAGCGGGCACTCGCTGGTGGCCCATCTGTATGCGTTGCTGTTGTTGCAGATCGAGCCGGTGGCGCTGCGCTTCGGGGTCTTTGACGACGGCCAGGCGGCCGGTCGCAAACCCACGTCGGCCGAATTTTTTGGCCCCGCCGGCAAGCTGGGCTACGGCGACAACATGCGCTCGCCATTGCTGTGGCTGGCCTGGCGTGCCGCCAAGAACCGTGAGCGTATCGGCGTGCACTACCCCAGCGACAGCGCGGCCAGCCGGCGCCTGGCGGCGGGGGTCTGGCAGGCACTGTTTGCCAGTGAAGCCGAACTGGCGCGCATCAAACAGGCGGGCCAACCCGGCCTGGACGTGCCCACCCTGCACAGCGTGCTGGCCAAGGCCCGGGCCGAGTGGCCGTCGCCAGTGCTCAATGAGCCGGCGGTCGTAGCGCAGCCGGGCGCGGCCGGCGCCACCGGCAAGCGCAACAGGCGCGGCATGTAAGCCAAAGCCCCCTGCCCCCTGCCGGCAAAACGGGGCCGGGCCGGCGCGCCTTCTCCCGGGCAAGGGGGTGAGAAAGAAGCCGGACCGGCCCTGACGGCCCGGCGCACGGGCACCGTGGTCAGCGCCGAGACGCGCCAGCACGCCGCTGGGGTGGGCGCTTGGCCTGGCTGGCAGGCAGCAGGCCCAGTGCCAGGTTGTTGTCGTGCGCCACCAGCGCCAGCAGCTCGGCCGGGCCGGGGGGCGGGGTGTTGCCGGCGGCCAGGTGGCTTGGGTCGGCGGCGCAGGTGACGCTGACCAGCACCCACAGCGCCGCGTCGGCCAGGCCGTCGGTCAGCGCGAGGCGGTACGGCGGCAGCGCGCCGGCCGGCGTGGGTGCCAGCACGTCTGCAATCGGCAGCACCCCGTCCAGTGCCTGCCACGCGGCACGGTCGTCGCCGTCGGGCCGCACCCACACCTGGGCAGTCACGTCGATGGCCGGCAGTTGGCCCCGGTTGCCCACCCGCAGCCACAGGCCTGCACTGTCGCGCCACAGCCATTCGGCATGGGCCAGCCAGGGCATGCCCGCAGCACCCGCCGCACCCGCAGCAATCGCCGGGCGCAGCGGCACCGGGTGGTAGCCGCCGTCGTTGCGCGGGCTGCGCCGGTCGGCAATGAACAAGTCCACCGGCGGCGGCAGGCCGATAGCCTCGGCCGTGACCAGCGGGTCGGCGGTGGCGTACAGGCCTTGCTGCTCAAACGCCCAGCGGATGACTTTGTGCACCTGCCCGCCCCGGCGCCGCAGTGCGCGCAAGTGGTCGCGCCTGAACGGCCAACGCGCATCGACCGACCAGTCGCCGGTGCCCAGGTCGGCATCGATCAGCGCGCTGACCAACTGGTCGGGCGTGCGCGCCGGGGCCACGCTGTCCGGGCCCAGCAGCGAGATCGCCCGCATGACCAAGTAGACACAGTAGTCCGATGCCTCGCGGCGCATCAGCGTGTCGTCGTCCTCGGGCGCGCTGCGGTTGGCGGGCTCGGCCGGCGGCCGGTTGCCGCTGCGGGTGTCTCCGCCCAAGCAGCGGTACAGCCGGAACAGCGACGACGACAGCAGTTGCTCCTCAAAATAGCCGTGACGGTGGCGCGACAGTGGCCGGTCGGTGGCCAGCCGCAGCCGGTTGCGCGGGCCGCACCAGCAATAGCCGCTGGCCACGCTGCGGTCATGGCGACGCGCCACCTGCACCCACGGGAAGGTCATGCAGCGGGCGTCGGCATCCCAGGCCAGGGCCGAGTCGGGGTCGGTGGCGATGGCCGCCAGTGCGTCGCCCGCGCTGTGCGCAAAAGCAAATTCCAGCTCACCGGTGCTGGCGAAGTTGAGCACGTGGCCAAACTCATGCCAGGCCCAGCGTGGATCGGCGGCGATGCCCAGGTACTGGGCACGCTGGCGCGCCGGGTCGTCGGGCAGGCCCAGGGTCTTGCGGTGCGCCGGGTCGGCCGACGCAAACTTGACCAGCAACTGCGGGCGCTCCATCGCCGGGCGCACGGCGGCCAGGGTTTGCTGGGCGGGAAAGTCATTGCCGGCCCAGAAAGGCCGCACCTCGGCATTGATGGCGTCGCCATCGGGTGCGCCGCGCATTGCCGAGCGCGGCCGCAGCACCAGCGGCAGCCGGGCGTGGCGAAAGTAGCTGTCGGCGTCCAGGCCGTAGGCGGCCAGGCGCACAAACAGCTCGGTGGCGCGCAGATGGGCCTGGGCGGCGGCGGTCTCGTCGCTGCGCAGGGCCAGCCGCGCCTGGCCGTCGATCTGCACCAGTGCGCTGGCGGTGGTGGCCAGGGTGCTGGCCTGGCCGTCGCGGGGCTTCGGGCCTTGCACCTCGAACAGCGGTGCATCGCCCAGGATCAGCGTCTTGTAGGGCTGCGTCTGGAGCGGGCCGTCGAGGTTGACGCGCCAGCCGTTGAGCTGGGCGTCGCTGCGGGTCGGGCGGCGCTGGGCCAGCGTGGCGGCCGGCCCACAAGAGGCCGGGTCGCGCTCAAAGACGGTCAGCCCCGGCCGCACGCCCGCATCGGCCACCGGGCGGTGCGCCGAGCTGGCCAGCTCGTCGATGGCCAGGGTGCGTACATGGCGAATCTGCTGCAAGGCGTCCACGTCCACGCTGAAGCTGAACACCCGGCCGCGCGCCGGCGGCCCGCCGCTGACCTGCCGGCGCTTGACGCCCCGGCCTTCGACCCGCAGCAGGCCCTCGGCATCGTCCCCCACAGGGCGCACGCTGTGCACCAGTGAGCCGGGCTCGAAGCCAAGCTTGTCGCTGATCTCGGTATTGATCTGCAGCAACAGGGCTTCGGCAAGCGCCAGGCGTTTGTCCGGCCGCGCATCCGCGAAGCGCTTGGGCAGCGGGGCCAGCGCCCGGTCGAGGTGGGACAGCGTGACGCCGAAGATGCGCACCCGCAGCAGGCCCGGCGCGTCGGGCGTGCCAGGCGCGTCGAGCAGGTCCACATGCAGGGCCAGGCGCAGACCGATGTCACCACCCATCGACAAGCCGTGCAGCCGGCGCCCGGCCAGCAGCACCAGCGTGCGGTCGGCCACCTTGCGGTGCACCGCACCGCCTTGGTGGCGGCCCAGCCAGAACGAGGCATACGGGTCACTGGGGCCCTTCAATGCCGGGGCACCCCAGCCGATGTGCAGCCAGCCAAAGCAGTACGGGCTGCTGGCCGTACCGAGGGCCGCGAGCACGTCGCGGTGCAAGCCGACGCTGGCGCCCAGCGCCGCGTCCAGCGCCACCAGGTAGCGGTGGGCAATGGCTTGGTAGACCGTGTCCGGCAATGCCGCCGGATCGACAGTGCCGGTTTGGGCCGTGGCCACAAACGCCTGGCCGGCATGGCGCACCATGCCCACCACGGCCTGGTGCGCTCGGGGCGGGGCAGTGGATTGGGCGGCAAACGGGCCGGCAGCAGGGCCGGGCGCGTCCATCACGGTGTCAATCCAGAAAGCCTCGCGCGGGGGCGGATTGGTGGCATCGGTCCAGTCGGGCATGCGCAGCTCCGGGGTTGGGGCGCCAGTGGTGGGCCGGCGCCGATGGGGTTTCAGGATAGCGCGGCTGCCGCGTCGGGCCCGGCCGGCCTTTAGCAACGTTTAGAAACGCGTTAGCGCAGCCAAAGGACTATCGGGCCGAAGCCGCTCACAGTGCATGCACAACATGACGGAGAGAGCCCATG
>JANMKO010000261.1:0-1723 GCA_031372085.1 Betaproteobacteria bacterium | reverse complement strand
TATGTCTTGCTGGCGCCGTTTGTCGGCGCTTTTGCCGACGCCGTGCCCAAGGGCCGGGTGATGTTTGCGTCCAACAGCATCAAGGTGCTGGGCTGCCTGCTGATGCTGTTTGGCGGCCACCCGCTGCTGGCGTATGCGGTGGTGGGGCTGGGCGCGGCGGCCTACTCACCGGCCAAATACGGCATCTTGACGGAGTTGTTGCCGCCGTCGCAACTGGTCAAGGCCAATGGTTGGGTGGAGGGGTTGACGATTGCCTCGATCATCCTGGGCATCCTGGTGGGTGGGCAGTTGGTGGGGCCGCGCGTGGCGCCGATGCTGCTGGGGTTTGATCTGCCGTTGATCGACACCGGCATCGACACCCCACCCGAGGCGGCCATCGCCACGATGATCCTGTTCTACATCGTGGCGGCCTTGTTCAATCTGTACATCCCGCGCACCGAGGCGCCGTTGCAGCCGATCTCGACCAACCCGGCCGTGCTGGTGCGTGATTTTGCGCTGTGCAACCGCCGGCTGTGGGCCGACAAGCTGGGCCAGATCTCGCTGGCCACCACCACCTTGCTGTGGGGCGTTTTTGGCAATCTGCGGGTGATCGTGTTTGCCTGGGCGGCTGCCGCGCTGGGCTACGGCACCACGCAGGCATCCAATTTGGCGGGGGTGGTGATCGTTGGCTCGGTGATCGGCGCGTTGCTGGCATCGGCCTACATGAAGCTCGACCGGGCGGTGGCGGTGATCCCGCTGGGCATCGTCATCGGCATCCTGATGATCGGGCTGGATGTGGTGACCAATGTCTGGGTGGCGGCGCCGTTTTTGATCGTGCTGGGCGCCATGTGTGGCTTTTTGATCGTGCCGATGAACGCGCTGCTGCAGCACCGGGGCCACAACCTGATGGGCGCCGGCCGATCAATTGCGGTGCAGAACTTCAATGAGCAGGCGTGCATCCTGGGCCTGGGCGCTTTCTACACCGGCATGACCAAGCTGGGCCTGTCGGCCTTCACCGCCATCGCGGTGTTCGGCCTGACGGTGGCCGGCGCGATGGAGCTGATCCGGCGCTGGCATTTGCGCAACTGCGCGGTGCACAGCGATGAGGTGGAGCGGCTGCTGGCCATCGCCCGGTCCGACCGGCACTGAGGCCGCCTGACGGCCTGAACGCCCGACGGCCTGGCCGCCCGATGGCCGACCCGGGGCGCCCGGCGCCGTCAGCGCGGCGGCGGTTCGGCGCGGGCGGCCCGCTGCGCCAGCGGCTGGCCCAGGCCCTGGCGCTGCAGCAGCCGGTCGAGCGCGCCCAGGTCCAGCGGCTTGCCCAGGCACGCCGCGGCCCCCGCCAGCGTGCCGCGCACCTGGTAGACCGGGTCGTGAAACGCCGACACCATCACCACCATCGGCGCCACGCCACCGGGGTGCAGCAGCCGGGTGCGGATCTGATGGCACAGCGTCAGGCCGTCCACCCGGCTTTCGTCGCCCAGGTCGAGGTCGAGAAAGACAAAGCCGTAGCGGTGGTGGGTCAGCAGATCGAGCGCGCGGTCACTGTGCCGGGCAAAGTCGGTTTGCAGGCCGTAGCGCTCAAGCTGGCGGCGCAAGAAGTGCAGCGCAATCTCGCTGTCGTCCACCAGCAGGGCCCGCGCCGGTGCCGCCGGGGCTTGCTGCGCGGCGCGCTTTTGGCGGGTGGCGTCGCGCGCCTGGTGCCACGGGCTGGGGGCGTGCGGGGGTGCGGCACGGGCGGGCG
>JANMKO010000256.1:0-3601 GCA_031372085.1 Betaproteobacteria bacterium | reverse complement strand
GTGCAGGTGGCCGCCGACGCGCTGGTGTCGGCCGCCGCACCGCACGCCTTCATGGGCATGACCAAGATGGGCGTGGCGGCCATCTTCGAGACCCGGGGCAATGCCGACGGCCATGTCATCCTGCGCGGCGGCAAATCACCCAACTACGACGCAGCGCATGTGGATGCGGCCTGCGCCGTGCTGCGCAAGGCCGGGCTGCGAGAGCAGGTGATGGTCGATTGCTCGCACGCCAATTCGGCCAAGCAGCACCGGCGGCAAATCGAGGTGGCGGCCGATGTGGCAGCCCAGCTGGCGGCCGGTGAGCGCCGCATCATCGGCCTGATGGTGGAAAGCCACCTGCACGAGGGCCGGCAGGATTTGATGCCCGGCGTGGCGCTGCGCCCGGGCGTGTCGATCACCGATGCCTGCATCGGCTGGCAAGACACCGTGCCGCTGCTGCAAAGCCTGGCCCGGGCGGTGCAGCAGCGCCGGGATCGCCGATGACCCCGATCAGTGCGGCGGGCAGCAGGCCCTTCAAGATTCCCGAGAGCGTGCTGGTGGTGATCCACACCCCGGCATTCGATGTGCTGCTGATCGAGCGCACCGACCACCCGGGCTTCTGGCAAAGCGTGACCGGTAGCAAGGATTTGCCCGATGAAGCCTGGTACGACACCGCCGTGCGTGAGGTGGCCGAGGAGACCGGCATCCACGTCGGCTCGGCGGCGGTGCCCAACAGCGCGCTGCGCGACTGGGGCCTGCGCAACCGCTACGAGATCTACCCGGTCTGGCGTCACCGCTACGCGCCGGGCGTGCTGCACAACACCGAGGCGGTGTTCGGCCTGTGCGTGCCGGTCGGCACGCCGGTGGTCTTGAGCCCGCGTGAGCACCTGCAACACGCCTGGCTGCCCTGGCGCGAGGCGGCTGACCGCTGCTTCTCACCCAGCAATGCCGAGGCGGTGCTGCACCTGCCCCGGCTGGGGGCATGATGCCGCCGCGCGGCTCGCCCTTCAGTGCATCGCGGCTGCTGGCGCATGCCCAGCGGCCGGGCGCGCCCGTCACCCAGCACAGCAGCCAGGTGCTGCGCGTGGCCACCTACAACATCCACAAAGGCGTGCGCGGCGTGGGCCCCGGCAAGCGGCTGGAGATCCACAACCTGGGCCTGGGCATCGAGGCACTGGACGCCGACCTGGTGTGTCTGCAAGAGGTGCGGCTGTTCCACCAGCGCGAGGCGCTGCACTTCCAGCGCACGCTGCACGGCTGGCCCGAGGGCGGCCAGGCCGACTACCTGGCGCCCGATGGCTATGAGGTGGCCTACCGCACCAATGCCACCACCCGCCACGGTGAGCACGGCAATGCGCTGCTGTCGCGCTGGCCGATCGGCGATGTGGGCCACCACGATGTGAGCGACCACCGCTTTGAGCAGCGTGGCCTGCTGCATGTGCCGGTGCTGTGGCACGGCGTGGAGGTGCATGCGGTGGTGGCGCACTTTGGCCTGATCCACGCCAGCCGGGTGCGCCAATGTGAGCGGCTGGCGGCCTTCATCGCCGCCGAGGTGCCACCCGGCGCGCCGCTGCTGGTGGCCGGTGACTTCAATGATTGGGGTGAGAAGCTCGACGGCCCGATGCGCACCATCGGCCTGCAACGCGCCAGCGCCGGGCCGGCCCGGGCCCAGCGCACGTTTCCGTCATCGGTGCCGCTGTTTGCGATGGACCGGGTCTACACCCGGGGCCTGGCCTGCCTGTCGGCCAGCGTGCCGCGCAACAGCGGCTGGCAGCGCATGTCCGACCACCTGCCGCTGGTGGTCGATCTGACGCTGGATTGACTGCGCGCTGCCCGCCAGCCCCTCTCGATGCAGAACCCGCCTGCCGCGCTGAACCCCTTGCCCGACGGCCCGGCGCCGCTGCTCACCGGCGGCAATGCGGTGGGCCTGCTGGCCGGCGGTGACGAGTTGTTTGCGGCGATGGGTGCGGCGTTTGCCGCCGCGCGCCACCAGATCTGGCTCACCACCTACATTTTTCACGACGACCCGGCCGCCGAGACGCTGGCCACCGCACTGGCCAGCGCGGCCCGGCGCGGCGTCTGGGTGGGGGTGGTGGTCGATGGTTTTGGCAGCAAGGCCACCTTGCCGGCGCTGCGCCGGTGGCTGGACGCGGCCGGCGTCAATTTGGCGGTGTTCCGCCCGGTTGACCGCTGGTGGCGGCTGCTGCAGCCCGGCCAATTGCGCCGCCTGCACCACAAGCTGTGCGTGGTAGACGGGCAAACCGCTTTTGTCGGCGGCATCAACCTGATCGACGACCGCCATGATCTGAACCACGGCTGGCAAGACGCGCCCCGGCTTGATTTTGCGGTGCAGTTGCAAGGCCCGGTGGTGGCGCTGATCGAGCAGACCTCCCGCGCGCTGTGGAGCCGCGCCGCTTTGGGCGCCGACTGGCCCGACGAGGTGGTGCAACTGGCCCGCAGCGCCGAGCCGATGGCGCGGGCCCGGCGCGTGCTGGCGCGGCTGCGCGTGTTACCTGCCGCAAACGCAGAGCCGTCGTCCCGGTTGCCGCCGGTGCGGGTGGCTTTTTTGGTGCGCGACAACCTGCGCCGGCGCCGCAGCATCGAGCAGGCTTATGTCGAGGCCATCCGTGGCGCCCGCCACACGGTGGAGCTGGTATGCCCCTACTTCTACCCTGGCCGGCTGTTCCGCCGGGCGTTGCGCCGCGCCGCCCAGCGCGGCGTGCAAGTGCGGCTGCTGTTGCAGGGCAAGGCCGACTACCGGTTTGCGGCGCTGGCGGCCCAGGTGCTGTATGACGAAATGCTGCGCAGCGGCGTGCAGGTGTTTGAGTACACCCCCGCTTTTTTGCATGCCAAGGTGGCGGTGGTGGACGGCGACTGGGCCACCGTGGGCAGCAGCAACATCGACCCGCTGTCGCTGCTGCTCAACCTGGAGGCCAATGTCATCGTGCAGGATGCGCCGTTTGCCGCCGGCCTGGCCGCGCGCATTGAGGCCGCGATGGCGGTCTCGCAAGAGGTGCTGCGCCCGCCCGTGGGCGCGGGCTGGTGGTCGGTGCTGCGGCGCGGCTTTGTGGCCTCGACGGCGTACTGGTTCTTGCGCCTGGCCGGCATCACCGGCAAATATTGATGCCCCCCCGAAGCGCCTTCGGCGCCTCCCCCCCAGGGGGGCCGAGCCCGGACACGAAAGGTCCAGTGGACCTTTCGTGCTTGGCGAGGAGCCCGGCCTCCTGGCCCGGCGCGGCCTGCAAGGCCCGCCAGTGGCCCGGCCAAGCCGGCTCCATGGCGGCCACTTGGTTACGCCGGTGCAGGCTTCGAGTGTGGCGCGTCTGCGTTGGGGCCGGCTGAGGTGCAAGACTTGGTCATCACCCGCCCGCAAGGCCTGTACTGCCCGCCCGGTGATTTCTACATCGACCCCTGGCGCCCTGTGCCCCGGGCGGTGATCACCCATGCCCATGCCGACCACGCCCGTGCCGGCCACGGCCATGTGCTGGCCACCGCCATCAGCGAGGGCGTGCTGCGCAGCCGGCTGGGCGCCAACCTGGCGCTGCAAGGGCTGGCGTACGGTGAGCGGGTGCAGCACCACGGCGTGACCATCAGCCTGCACCCGGCTGGCCATGTGCTGGGC
>JANMKO010000254.1:0-2679 GCA_031372085.1 Betaproteobacteria bacterium | reverse complement strand
GCCTCACCCGACGGCTACACCGTGCTGCTGCACCACATCGGCATGGCCACCTCACCGGCGCTGTACCGCAAACTGCCCTACGACACGCTGGGTGATTTTGAGTTTCTCGGCCTGATCAACGAGGTGCCGATGACGCTGGTGGGCCGCAGCACCCTGCCGGCGGCCAATTTTGCCGAGCTGCGCAAGTGGATCGATGCCAACAAGGGCAAGATCAACCTGGCCAATGCCGGTCTGGGCGCCGCATCGCACCTGTGCGGCCTGCTGTTCCAGCAAAGCCTGGGCGTGGACATGACCACCGTGCCGTACAAAGGCACGGCCCCGGCGATGACCGACCTGCTGGGCGGGCAGGTAGACCTGATGTGCGACCAGACCACCAACACCAGCCAGCAGATCGAGGGCGGCAAGGTCAAGGCGTTTGCGGTCAGCACCGCCAAGCGGCTGACCACACCCGCGCTGGCCAAGCTGCCGACCTTGGACGAGTCGGGCCTGAAAGGCTTCAACGTCACGATCTGGCACGGCCTGTACGCCCCCAAAGGCACGCCCAAAGCGGTGGTCGAGCGCTTGAACACCGCGCTGCGCGCCGCGCTCAAAGACCCTGAGTTCATCAAGCGCGAAGAGGCCCTGGGCGCGGTGGTGGTCACCGACGGCCGGCTGGCGCCGGCCGAGCACAAGAAGTTTGTCGAGGCCGAGATCCAGAAATGGGGCCCGGTGATCAAGACCGCAGGGCAATACGCCGACTGAGGCCTGGCGCCTGCCCTGCCGCACGCGGGGGCCGACGGCGCGCCCTCACCCCAAACCCCGCGCATCGTCAATGTGCGCTTCCACATCCATCGGCAACAACTGGATGCTGGCGCGCAGACCTGGCACGGCGCTCATCAGCGCCTGCTCGACGGCGTTGCGCAGCGCCGCCGCCCGGCCCAGTGACCAGGCCGCCGGCATGTGCAGGTGCATGTCGACAAACCGGCGCTGCCCGGCGCGCCGGGTCACCACGTGGTCAAACCGGATCGCGTCGTGCCGAAACCCGTCCAGCGTGCGCTCGATATCGGCCTGCACACTGGGCTCCAGCGCCAGGTCCATCAGCCCATCGGCCGAGGCCCAGACCAGCTTCACGCCCTCGCGTGCGATGTTGGCGGCCAGCAGCAGGGCGATCACCGGGTCCAGCCACAGCCAGCCGGTGGCCTGCACCGCCAGCAGGCCCAGCACCACGCCGGCGGACGTCCACACGTCGGTGATCAGGTGGCGGGCGTCGCCCTCCAGCGCCATCGACCGGTGCTCACGCGCCTTGCGCAGCATGGCCCAGGCCAGCGCGCCGTTCAACGCCGAGCTGATGACCGACAAAACGATGCCCAGCCCGATCGACGTCAACGGCTGCGGATTGCCAAAGCGGTGGGCGGCGGCCCACATGATGGCCAGCGCCGCAAACAGGATCAGCACGCCCTCGAAGCCGCTGGAGAAATACTCGGCCTTGTGGTGGCCGTAAGGATGGTCGGCATCGGGCGGTTGCGCCGCCACCGTGACCATCATCAGCGCAAAAATCGCCCCCGCCAGGTTGACCAGCGACTCCAGCGCGTCGGACAGCAGGCCCACCGAATCGGTCAGCCACCAGGCACCCGTCTTGAGCGCGATGGTGGCCAGCGCCACCGCGATCGACAGTTTGAGATAGGCGCTGACCTGCATCGGGCGTGGCGGCGTGCGGCGTGCGGCGTGCGGCGTGCTGCGGTGGGCGGCGGGCGTAGCAGGCGGGCCGCCGGGGCCTCAGGCGACCAGCGTCACCCGGGCAAACTTGCGCTTGCCCACCTGCACCACCACCGTGCCGGCCGCCACTTTGAGCGCCTTGTCGCTGACCAGTGCGCCGTCGATGCGCACACCGCTTTGCCCAACCAGGCGCAGCGCCTCGCTGGTGGACGGCGCCAGCCCGGCCTGCTTGAGCAGCGCGCTGATCGACAGCGGCGCGCCGGTCAGCGTCACTGAATCGATCTCATCGGGCACACCGCCCCGGGCCCGGTTGGCAAAGTCGGCCTCGGCCAGGTCGGCTGCGGCGGCGCTGTGAAACCGGGTCACCAGCTCACGCGCCAGCTGCACTTTGGCGTCTTTCGGGTTGCGCCCGGCCTGCACCTCGGCGCGCAGTGCCGCCAGGTCGGCCTCGGTCTTGAAACTCAGCAGGCCAAACCAGCGCCACATCAAGCTGTCACTGATCGACAGCACCTTGGCAAACTGGCTGTTCGCCGGCTCGGTGATGGCGATGGTGTTGTTTTTGCTTTTCGACATCTTCTCGACGCCGTCCAACCCCTCCAGCAGCGGCATCGTCAGGATGCACTGCGGCTCTTGGCCGTACTCTTGCTGCAGATGCCGGCCCACCAGCAGGTTGAACTTCTGGTCGGTGCCGCCCAGCTCAAGATCGCTCTTCAGCGCCACCGAGTCATAACCCTGCATCAGCGGGTACAAGAACTCATGCACCGAGATCGGCGTGTTGGCCTTGAAGCGCTCACTGAAATCATTGCGCTCCATCATGCGCGCCACGGTGTAGCGGGCCGCCAACTGCACCATGCCGCGCGCGCCCAGCGGGTCACTCCACTCGCTGTTGTAGCGGATCTCCGTGCGCGCCGGGTCCAGCACCAGGCTGGCCTGCTGGCAATACGTCGTCGCATTGGCCTCGATCTGCTCGCGCGTCAGCGGCGG
>JANMKO010000196.1:0-7563 GCA_031372085.1 Betaproteobacteria bacterium | reverse complement strand
CTCGCACCTTTGGCTTTACCAAAGATGTGGAGTTGATGCGCTCACGCGGGCTGACGCTGGGCGGCAGCATGGACAACGCCATCGTGGTCGATGACTCGCGGGTGCTCAATGCCGGTGGCTTGCGCTACGACGATGAGTTTGCCAAACACAAGATCCTGGACGCCATCGGGGACCTGTACAACATCGGCCAGCCGATGCTGGCGCATTACACCGGCTTCAAGAGCGGCCATGCCCTGAACAACCTGTTGCTGCGTGAGTTGCTGTCGCGCCCCGACGCCTGGGAGACCGTCACCTTTGACGACGCCACGCTGGCCCCGCCCGGCTTTGCCGACTTGGCGCCGGCCTGGTGAGCGCTTGCCTGGATGACGGGGCCGACAAGGAGCCCGCTCGATGCTGATCTTCCGCCTGGTTTTTGGCCTGCTGCTGCTCGGCAGCGTGCTGTGCTTTGCGATGGGCGTGGGCACGGGTGATGCCCGCTGGCGGCGCCGCGGCGTGGTGATCCTGAAGTGGGCGCTGATCGCCGCAGCGGCATTCTTTGGCGTTCTGATCCTCGAGCGCCTGGCGATCATGCTGTAGCCTCGGCCGGATGACCTTTTTGTTCTGGACTGCCGGGGTGTTGCTGGTGCTGACGGCGCTGCCGTCGGCTTTTTTCTTTGTGTTGCACCTCTCCACCGGAGAGCCGGTGCCGCTGGCCCGGGCCCGCGCGCTGTACCGCTGGGCGGTGGTGGTGGTGCTGGGCACTTTCAACATCGCCATCTTCAGCCGGGTGATTGCCGGCATCCGGGCGCTGTATTGATGCCGAGCGGCCACACGCAGTCAAGGCCCGCCGTGAATGCGTGCCGTGAATGCGTGCCGTCAATACGTGCGTCCGGCCTTGAACTGCGCATGGCTGCGCGGCGTGTTGGCGCCGGCCAGTGCCTCAAAGCTGCGCGCTGCATGGGCATGGGTGATGGCCAGGCCCAGCGCATCGGCGGCGTCTTTGCCGGGCAGGCCGGGCAATTGCAGCAGACGCATCACCATCGCCTGGATCTGGTTTTTCGTCGCCAGGCCGTGGCCCACCACCGCCTTTTTCATCTGCAAGGCGGTGTATTCGGCCACCGGCAGGTCGTCACTGACCAGCGCGGCCAGCGCAGCGCCGCGCGCCTGGCCCAGCAGCAGCGTGGACTGCGGGTTGACATTGACAAATACGATCTCCACCGATGCCGCCTGCGGTTGGTAGCGCCGCTTGACCTCGGCCACGCCTTCGTAGATCAGCTTGATGCGCCCGGGCAGATTGCCGCGCGCCAGCTCCAGCGTGCTGATCGTGCCGCTGGCCACGTAGCGCAGCTGTGCGCCGTCGATATCGACCACGCCAAAGCCGGTGCGCTGCAGGCCGGGGTCTATGCCGAGGATGCGCATGCAGCAATTTTGTTCATCGCCGGATGGTAATGGCTAAAATAGCCAATCCATTGTTCTCCCAGGTGCCGTGATGCGCGTGACTGCCACTGAAGCCAAAAACCGTTTCGGCGCCCTGTGCCAGCAGGCCAAACTCAGGCCTGTGGTGGTGGAGAAAGCCGGTGAGCCCGACACGGTGCTGCTGGCATACGTTGACTACCAGCGCTTGCTGGCGCAGCCGCAGGCCGCGCTGGCAGCGCAGCGCCAGCAGTTCAATGAGCAGCACCAAGAATGGCTGGCGGCGCACAACCGCCAGCACGAGGCCCAGGGCCTGTGGAACGACGATTTGCGGCTTTGGTAGTTTGAGGCAGGCGGTACGCCGTGGCGCAATACGACGTGTATGCCAACCCCAGCGTCCGGTCGCGTGAGTGGGTGCCATTTGTCGTGGATGTGCAGAGCAATCTGCTGTCGGCCCTGCCCACCCGGCTGGTGATGCCGTTGACGCGCACGGCGGTGGCCGTGCAACAAGCGCCGCGCCGGCTGGCGCCGCTGTTCACGGTGGCCGGTGAGCGCCTGGCGCTGCAGCCGCAAGCCAGCGCGGGCCTGGATGCCCGCTGGTTGCGCGATCCGGTGGCCTCGCTGGCGGCGCACGCCGGTGAAATCCGCGATGCGATGGATGTCGTGCTCAGCGGCATTTGAGGCGCTGGCGCCCGCTCAAGCGCTCAAGCCTTGAGCTGAAAATACCAGCGCACCGAGTGAAAAAACACCGGCGCGGCAAAACACAGTGGCGCCACCCGGTCCAGCAAGCCCACCGCGCCCGTGACTGACGGGGTGTTGCCCCAGAACCGCACGCCGGCATCTTTTTTCAACGCGCTCATCACCAGCTCACCCAGCGTGCCGGCAGCTGCGGCAATCGCTGCCATCAGCAGCGCCTGGCCGGCCTGGAACGGCGTGATCCAGAACAACACTGCGCCCAGCAGCGCGGCCGCCGCCACGCCCAGGGCCCAGGCGCGCAGCGAGAAAGCGCGGTCGATGTGGCGCGCCACCGGCCGGCGCCGCAGCCGGCGGCTGGCGATGGTTTGCACAATCTGCGCACAGGCCACAACCACCACCAGAAAGAACAGCAAAAACGCACCCCGCCCCTGGTGCTGCGGAACATCCAGCAACACCAGCGCCGGTGCATGCGACAGCCCGTAGACGCACACCATCACGCCCCACTGCAGCTTGGCGTTGCGCTCAAGAAAGCGCTCCGGGTCACCGGCCAGCGCACTGACCACCGGCATCGCCAGAAACATGTAGACCGGTATGAAGACTGAAAACAGATCAAACCCGCGGTTGCCCAACAGCACGTACTGCAGTGGCAGCACGCCAAAAAACGCCAGCAGCAGGCTGCGGTGGTCACTGCGCCGGGTTTTGAGCAGGGTGACGTATTCGCGCAGCGCCAGAAACGAGATCACCCCAAACAGCACGGTGGCGCCGGCCGGCCCTGAAATCCAGGCCAGCCAGAACACCACCGCGCCCAGCCAGACCGCACGCAGCTCGCGCTGAAAGCGCTGGTCGCGGTGGGCCTGCGGGGTGCTGCGCTCACGCAGCGCCAGCAGGCCCGCGCCGGCACTCACCAGCATCAGCAGGCCGAACAGCGTGACAAACAGCAGCGCCACCTGCCGGTCGGCGCCCAGACCTTGCAGCGACGTCATGGCGCGGGCGCCGTGGCCGTGCTGGCAGCGTCGGGCGGCGGGCCGGGTTGCAGGCCGGGTTGCAGATCGATCACCGCCTGGCGCGCACGGTCGAGAAAAGCGCGCCGGTCTTCGCCCTCGGTCAGCATGACGGGTGCGCCGAAGGTCACCGTGCACAGGATCGGCACCGGCACCACCTCGCCCTTGGGCATCACCCGCTGCACGTTGGCGATCCAGGCGGGGATCAGCTGCACCTGTGGAAACTGCTGGGCCAGTGCGTACAGCCCGCTTTTGAACGGCTGCGGCAAGCCCCGGTGGCTGCGCGTGCCTTCCGGAAAGATCACCAGTGAGTCCCCATTGCGCAGCGCCTCGGCCAGCGGCTCCAGCGGGTCTTGGTCGTCGGTGCGTTGCCTGCTGACATAAACCGCGTTGAACACTTCGCGGGTGATCCAGTGCTTGAAGCGGCTGCTGGTCCAGTAGTCACGCGCCGCGATTGGTCGGGTGCTGGCGCGCAGTTCTCGAGGCAGCGCGGCCCAGATCAGCACCCAGTCGAGGTGGCTCTGGTGGTTGGCAAAGTAGATGCGCTGCTCCGCCTTGGGTGGGCAACCCTTCCAGTGGCCTTGGGTGCCGGTGATCAAACGGGCAACGGCAGCAAGCAACAAACCCATGGCGTCGGCACGTGTCATGGAAATATCTTATGGCTTGCCAGGAGCGTGCGACCTGACGGCCGCCCCATTGCGCAGGCCCCCGATATCGGGGGGGGTAGGTGCCGGATTGCCGGGCTTTGCGGGCTTGCCCGCACGATTGAACTGAAATATCCTTTGATGGCAGTTACCAATACGTTGTCAACCGGGAACCTTCATGAACAAACCCCTCGCCTCATTTCTGGCCTTGAGCGCGTTGCTGGCAGCGCCCATGGGCGCCCATGCCATCACTTACACCTTCAATGCGGCGATCAATGGCACTAGTGAGGTGCCCACAAATGCCCTCACTGCCACGGGCATTGCAATCCTGGCGTACGACAACAACAACACCGCCACGTTGACTGACGACACCTACGATTTTTCGATGGCGGTGTTTGGTTTGACCGGTGGATCGGTCGCCGGCACGGCGGCCAGCGACTTCCATATTCACGGGGCTGCCACAGTCACCGAAAACGCACCAGTGCGGGTCTCGCTCAACTCGGCCGCATTCGCCAAGTCGAACTCGGGCAGTACTTTGCTGGTCGGTGGTAGCGGCGTCGCGGCCCCGACTGCACTTTTCACTACGGCACCGTCGGCCACCAATGGCGGCCACGCCGCCATGTCGTTTCTGGACATGCTGCGCAATGGCTTGGCCTATGTGAATGTGCACACTGCACTCAACCCCGCCGGCGCGGTGCGTGGCCAGTTGATCGAAGTATCGGCCGTGCCTGAGCCGTCTACTTATGCGCTCTTGTTGGCCGGCCTGGGCATGGTGGGCATGGCAGCGCGGCGTCGGTCGCAAGTGGGCCGCTGACCGGTTCAGCGCAGTTCCACAGCCCAAAAAGCCCGCTGTCAGCGGGCTTTTTTACGCCCGCATCGATCCCGCCAGCGCAGGGGGCACATGGGCGTTGAGCAGGCTTGATCAGCGGCCCGGGCGTCGCCGGCCATTGTTGGTGGTTGTCGCCCCCCGCCAGGCGCGCCGCAGGTCAGGGCCGCGCCGGGCCCGGCGCCACAAAATGCGCCAGGTGGTGCGCCAGATCGTCGATTTCAGCCGGTGTGACGCCGGCCAGCGCCTCGCTCATCGCTGCGGTGTAGCCCACCCGGCTGCCGGCCCGAAAGCCGCGCAGCGCATGTTGCAGATAGTCCTCGCGCTGGCCGGCCAGGCGCGGCACCTGGCGGCCACCCTCGGCCGCGTCACCGTGGCAGCCCAGGCAGTGCAGGCGCTGGGCGAGTGCGGCGCCGCGTGCCTGGCGGGCGGGGTCTGGCGCGCTGGTGGGCAGGCCGGGCGCTGCCGGCAGCTTGCCGATGGCATCCGAGTAGCCACGCAAATCGGTATCGCTCATGTCTTTGGCGATGGCGGTCATCACCGGGCTGTCGCGCCGGCCGTCGCGGAACAAGAACAGTTGGGTGATGGCATAAAAAGAGGGCTGGCCGGCCAGCGACGGCGTGCCGGCCAGCGCACTGATACCCGCCGCGCCGTGGCAGGCAGCGCATTGCGCCGCGTAGCGCTCGGCGTAAGGCAGTGCCGCGCTGAGCACCGCCGCCTGGGCGTGGGCCCCGGCAGCGGCGCCGGCCAGCCCCAGCAGCGCCAAAACCCGCCGCCACGGCGGCCGGCGTTGCTGCCCACTCACGGCTGGTAGCTGACGCGGTAGATGGCGCCGTTGTGGTCGTCGCTGACCAGCATCGAGCCGTCTTTGAGCACCAGCACATCCACCGGCCGGCCGAGGTAGTCGTTGTTCTCGACCAGGCCGGTGAGGAAGGGCTCCATCTTGCTGATGCCGCCCTTGCCGTCGGGCCAGGCCACCACCACGTCGGCGGCGTATTTGGTGGTGCGGTTCCACGGGCCGTGGCGGGCCATGAAGATCGCGCCCTGGTACTTGGCCGGGAACATCTTGCCGGTGTAGAAGCGCATGCCCAGGGTGCCGGCGTGCGGGCCTGTCATCAGTGCCGGCTGGGCATAGTCACTGCACTGTTTGCCCCAGCCAAATTCAGGGTCGGCAAAGTTGCCCTGGTTGCAGTACGGAAAGCCGAAGTGCTGCTTGCCAGGCGCGGTGACATGGTTCAGCGTGTCATTCGGCAGGTCTTCGCTGAGCCAGTCGCGGGCATTGTTGGTGAACCACAGGCTGCCATCCTTTGGGTCGAAGTCGAAGCCCACGGTGTTGCGCACGCCCAGGGCCACGGTCTCGACGCCGCTGCCGTCGAGGTTCATCTTGACGATCTTGGCAAAGTCGGCGCTGGGGTCGCAGACGTTGCAGGGTGCGCCGATGGGCACGTAGAGCTTGCCGTCGGGCCCGAGCTTGATGAACTTCCAGCCGTGTGGAATCTCACCGGGCAGCTTGTCGTACACCATCACCGGTTTGGGTGGGTTGTCGAGATTGGCCTCGATGTTGTCGTAGCGGGTGATGTCTTTGGGCGTTGCCACGTACAGGCTGCCGTTGTTGAACTCGATGCCGTTGGGCAAGAAGAGCTTTTCGGCGATGGTTTTGACTTCACGCTTGCCGGCTTTGTCGGTGATGGCGTAAATCTTGCCGGCCACAAACAGCGAGCTGACAAACACCGTGCCCTGGTCGCCTTGCCGCATGCCCCGGGCGTCGAGCACCCCGCTGGCCCAGACCTCGGCCTTGAAGCCGGGCGGCAGCTTGATCTTGGCCACCGGCAACTGGTCGGCGGCGGTGGCGATGGGGAAGGACGGCACCGGGGCCATCTTGGCGCCGGTGCCGGCTTTGGGCCGGCCCTTGGCCCAGAACGGTTCTTCTTCGGCGGCCTGGGCCAGCGCCCCGGTGACCACGCTGACGGCGGCCAGCAAGGCAGCGCCTCGGGCGGCGCGCGCCAGCCAGCGGCGTTGCAGTGTGGGAAAGGTGGATGTCATGCTTTTGTCTCCTGGGATGGACGCCGGTTTGGCGTGATGGGCCGGGTGTCAGGCTGGCAGCGCCGTGCCCGCTGGGGCGGGTCTGCGGCGGTGCCATCTTATGGCCTGCGCGGCCACCGGCCGGGGTGGCGCGCCGTGTGCCATCAAGGTTTGGTCGAGGCGCTGGCCGGTGTCGTCGGCCAGCGCCGCCTCCCGGGCGGCGGCCACCGCCTGGGCGCTGGCGGTGGCCTGCGACCAAAGTAGGACAGCGCTGACGTTTGCAGCCGACGCTCACCGATGGCCAGGCACGGCCGTGCGGCACACACTGGATTCACGCCTGGGCAGCCCGCCCACGCCGCACGAACCAGGAGATACCCATGAATGCCCAAATGCTGTCCAGAACCACCGCAGCCGGCATGGCGGCGGCGGCGCTGCTGTTGGCCGGCTGTGCCGACATGAGCCCTCGCCAGCAAGGCACAGCACAAGGTGCTGGCATCGGTGCGGTGGCCGGCGCGGTGTTGAGTTCGGTCACCGGCGGCAACGCGGGCACCGGCGCGGTGATCGGCGGTGCGCTGGGCGCTGTGGCCGGCAATGTGTGGTCCAAACGCCAGGAAGACCGCCGGGTTGCGTTGGAGCAAGCCACCCGCGGTACCGGGGTTGAAGTCAGCCGCACGACCGACAACCAGTTGAAGCTGAACATCCCCAACGATGTTTCGTTTGATGTGAACAGTGCCGCCATCCGGCCGTCGATGCGCGGCGTGCTGGATCCCTTTGCTGCCAATCTGCGGGACGATGTGAATGCCCGCGTCAGCATCGTCGGCCACACCGACAGCACCGGCTCGGAGGCTGTCAATACCCCCTTGTCGATGGACCGTGCGCAGAGCGTGCGCGACTATCTGGTGTCGCGCGGCGTGCCAGCCTCACACATGCAGACCGCCGGCCGTGGTGAGCGTGAGCCGGTGGCCGACAACGCCTCAGAGTC
>JANMKO010000195.1:0-4605 GCA_031372085.1 Betaproteobacteria bacterium | reverse complement strand
CGAGCGCCGCATGTCGCGCGTCGATACCGCGTGGCTGCGCATGGACAACGACGTCAACCTGATGATGATCGTCGGTGTCTGGCTGCTCACCCCGGCCATCAGCCTGGCCGCGCTGCGCGAGCGCATCGACACCCGCTTGCTCAAATACGAGCGCTTCCACCACAAGGCGGTGGCCGACACGATGGGTGCCCGGTGGGTGGACGACGCCGACTTTGACCTCGACCGCCATGTGCTGGTCGAGCCGCTGCACCGCGACCGGGGCCAAAGCGAACGTGCCGCGCTGCAAGTGCTGTGCGGCGTGCTGGCGGCCACTCCGCTCGACCCCGACCACCCACTGTGGCAATTTCACCTGATCGAGCACTACGAGGGCGGCTGCGCGTTGATCGCCCGCATCCACCATTGCATCGGTGACGGCATTGCGCTGATCTCGGTGATGAACTCGATCACCGATGGCGGGGTTGATCCGCCGCAGCGCAAATCGGCTGATTTGCAGCATGACGCCCTGCATGACGCACCCGAGGGCGATTGGCTGACCGACGCGGTGCTCAAGCCGCTCACCGGCCTGGCGGTCAGGGCGCTGGATTTGTCGGGCAGCAGCGCGGCCAAGGCACTCGGCCTGTTGTCTGCGCCGAAGCAGCCGTTGCAAGGCGCCGTCGACATGGCGCGCAGCGGCTTTCAGGTGCTGGGGGACCTGGCCGCACTGGCGCTGATGGCCGACGACTCGCCCACCCGGCTCAAAGGCAAGCCATCGGGCCACAAGGTGGTGGCCTGGGGTGAGCCGCTGCCGCTGGACGCCGTCAAGGTGGTGGGCCAGAGCCTGAACTGCTCGATCAACGACGTGCTGCTGTCGTGTGTGTCGGGCGCCATCGGCGCCTGGCTGCGCGCCCAGGGTGATGACCCCACCGGCACCGAGATCCGGGCCATGGTGCCCGTCAACCTGCGCCCGCTGGAGAAAGCCTGGCAACTGGGCAACCGCTTTGGCCTGGCGCCGCTGGTGCTGCCCATCGGCATCGACAACCCGGTAGAGCGGGTGTACGCGGTGCGCGCCCGCATGGCGCAGTTGAAAGGCAGCTACCAGCCGCTGCTGGCGTTTGGCGTGCTGGCGGCAACGGGCCTGTTCATCAAGCCGGTGCAAGACCTGGTGCTGGGCCTGTTCAGCAAAAAGACGACGGCGGTGATGACCAATGTGCCCGGCCCGCGTGTGCCATTGAAGTTTTGCGGTGCCACCTTGCGGCAAACCATGTTCTGGGTGCCGGCCTCAGGCGACGTGGGCGTGGGCGTGTCGGTGCTCAGCTACGGCGGCGGCGTGCAGTTTGGCCTGATCACCGACGCCGCGCTGTGCCCTGATCCGCAGGCCATCATCGACGGCTTCGAGCCCGAGTTTCAAAAGCTGCTGTTGCTGGCGTTGATGCTGCCCTGGGGCGACGCTGGCGCCAGTTGAGCGGGCTCAGTGGTCCGCGTCGTGCGGCGCGCCGTGCTCAGACAGGCCGGCCAATCCAGACAGCCCATCCCCCGCCGCCGGCAGCAGCGCGCCGTGGTCAGTGTGCAGCGCGCCGTGGTCGGTGTGCAGCGCGCCGTGCTCACTGAGCAGCTCACCGTGGTCGGTGTGCCCCGCCTGGCCGTGGCTGTCGTCCTCATCGGGGTGCCAGGCCCGCACGCCGCCGCGCAAATAACGGTTGTGGTGGTTGACCCGGGGCAGAAACCGCGCCAGCTCATTGAGCGCCATCTGGTAGACATCGCGCTTGAACTCGATCACCAGCTCCAGCGGCACCCAGTACTCGTTCCAGCGCCAGGCATCAAACTCGGGGTGGTCGGTGGCCCGCAGATCAAGATCACTGTCGCGGCCCATCAGGCGCAGCAAGAACCAGATCTGCTTCTGGCCGCGGTAGTGGCCGCGCGCATCTTTGCGGATGAAGTGGTCTGGCACCTCGTAGCGCAGCCAGTCGCGGGTGCGCGCCAGGATGCGCACATGCTCTGGCAGCAAACCCACTTCTTCATGCAGCTCGCGCAACATCGCCTGCTCCGGCGACTCACCGTATTTGATGCCACCTTGGGGGAACTGCCACGAGTGGGTGCGTAGCCGTTTGCCCCAGAACACCTGGTTGCGCGCGTTGAGCAAGATGATGCCGACGTTGGGCCTGAAGCCTTCCCTGTCGAGCATAATCAAAACCCCAATTTCTGTATTAAGTTCATTATTGCACCGGCTCAGTGCGGCCAAAGAACCTCGCTAACCCGCATGCGGTTGCCAGCGCGCCGGCCCACCCCACGGGCCTGATCGGCCGCAGTGAACCCCCCTCTGCCCCGAGCGCCCGCCCCCCATGAAAGCCTCTCAATTCTTCATCTCCACCTTGAAGGAAGCCCCCGCCGACGCCGAGGTGGCCAGCCACCAGTTGATGCTGCGCGCCGGCATGATCAAGCGCCTGAGCGCCGGCATTTACAGCTACATGCCGATGGGACTGCGTGTGATCCGCAAGGTAGAGGCCATCATCCGCGACGAGATGAACCGCGCCGGTGCGGTTGAGCTGCTGATGCCGGTGGTGCAGCCGGCCGAGTTGTGGCAAGAGACGGGCCGCTTCCAGGCCTATGGCCCTGAGCTGATGCGCGTCAAAGACCGGCATGACCGCAGCTTCATCCTCCAGCCCACCAGTGAAGAGGTGGTGACCGACATCGCCCGCCAAGAGCTGCGCAGCTACAAGCAGCTGCCGAAAAATTTCTACCACATCCAGACCAAGTTTCGCGATGAGCGCCGGCCGCGTTTTGGCGTGATGCGCGGGCGTGAGTTCACGATGAAGGATGCGTACTCATTCGACCGCGACAAGGCCGCTGCGCTGAAGAGCTATGACGCGTTGTTTGCCGCCTACCAGCGCATCTTTGACCGCTTCGGCCTGCAATACCGCGCTGTGGCGGCCGACACCGGCGCCATCGGCGGTGATGCGTCGCATGAGTTTCAGGTGATCGCCGACACCGGCGAAGACGCCATCGTTTACTGCCCCACCAGTGACTACGCCGCCAATATCGAGCTGGCCGAGGCCGTGGTCCCGGCGGCGCCGCGTGCCGCACCCGGCCAGGCGCTGCACAAGACCGCCACGCCGGGCCAGAGCACCTGCGCCGATGTGGCCGCCGGGCTGGGGCTGGCGCTGCAGCAAACCGTCAAAAGCCTGGTGCTGGCCACCGATGCACTGAACGCCGCCGGGGACATTGTCAAAAGTACCGTCTGGCTGCTGCTGGTGCGTGGCGACCATTCGCTCAATGAGATCAAGGCCGGCAAGCTGGCGGGGCTCAAAGCGGGTTGGCGGTTTGCCACCGCCACTGAGATCGATGCGCACTTCGGCTGCAAGCCGGGCTACCTGGGCCCGATCCACCTCAAGCAACCGGTGCAGGTGATTGCCGACCGCACGGTGGCGTCAATGAGCGATTTTGTCTGTGGCGCCAATGCCGAGGGCCATCACTTCACCGGCGTCAACTGGGGCCGAGACTTGCCTGAGCCTGACGTGGTGGCCGACATCCGCAATGTGCTGGCCGGTGACGCCTCACCCGACGGCGGGGGCGTGCTGGCCATCCAGCGCGGCATCGAGGTCGGCCATGTTTTTTACCTTGGCACCAAATATTCCAAGGCCATGAACGCCACCTTTCTGGACGAGACCGGCAAGCCGAAACTGATGGAGATGGGTTGTTACGGCATCGGCGTGACCCGCATCCTGGGTGCGGCTATCGAGCAAAACCATGATGAGCGCGGCATCGTCTGGCCGGTGGCGCTGGCGCCTTTCGCGGCGGTGATCTGCCCCATCGGCTATGACCGCTCGCCTGAGGTCAAGGCAGCTGCCGACGCGCTGCATGACGAATTGGCCGCCGCCGGCATCGACGTGATGCTGGACGACCGCAGTGAGCGCCCGGGCGCGATGTTTGCCGACTGGGAGCTGGTGGGCGTGCCGCAGCGGGTGGTCATCTCGGATCGCGGCCTGAAAGCCGGCACGGTAGAGCTGCAAGGCCGGCGCGAGGCCGAGGCCAGCGTGGTGCCGCTGGCCGAGGCGGCAGCGTTGGTGAAGGGCCGGCTGGCCGCATGAGCCTGTGCCGGCGGCAGGCATTGCTGCGGGCTGCGGCGGCGGGCATCGCCGGGCTGCCAGGCTGGCAAACCCCTGTTTGGGCTGGCCCGCAAGCCGAAGAAGCGCTGGCCGACGCGGTGCGCTCGGCCTTGTCGGCGGCCATTGCCAGTGCCGCGCCGCCCAAACCACTGTTTGCGCAGTTGGACAACCGGCTGGCCTATCTGCGCTGGCTGGGTGCGATGAGCGAGCGGCTGAAGCGCCAGAAAAGCGAGGCCGCCACCCGCATCGAGTTTCTTGAAACCCTGTGGTACGAAAGCACCCGCGCCGGGCTGGAGCCGGCGCTGCTGCTGGGGTTGGTGCAGGTGGAGAGCGGCTTCCGCAAATACGCCATCAGCAGTGCCGGGGCGCGGGGTTATATGCAGGTGATGCCCTTTTGGGCCCGGCTGATCGGCGATGGCGATGCGGCCCGGCTGTTCCACATGCAGACCAATTTGCGCTTTGGCTGCGTGATCCTGCGCCACTACCTGGACATCGAGCGCGGCGACCTGTTCTTGGCGCTGGG
>JANMKO010000139.1:0-4195 GCA_031372085.1 Betaproteobacteria bacterium | reverse complement strand
CTGAACCCAGTGTGATCAAGCCCGCCATCTGCCACCGGTAGACCGAGCCGCGCAGGGTCAGGTCGTTGCCGATGCGGTGGTCGGCGACGACTTCCAGCGTGTCGATGCGCTCGCCCTTCAACGCCGGGTTGGCAACCTGCGCAAAACCGTCGTAGTAATCACGCTCGTAGGCATTGGGCGCCCGGTGCGCGCGGCCAAAAAGCGCCTTCAGCGTGGTTTGTGGCGCGGCCTGCCAGATCAGCGCCGCGCGCGGGCTCAACTTTGATCCGGTGACGTTGTTGCGGTCGGTTCGCAGGCCGAGCGTGGCGGTCAGTGACTCGGAAACACGCCATTCGTCCTGCGCGTAAAAGCCGGCGCGGTAGCCCGAGCCGGGGATGAAGATGTTGTTGGCGGGCGCCGTCAGGTCGTTGATGAGCTGGTCATAACGCACATTGGCCTGGTACTCCAGCCCCAGCATCAGCTTGTGCCCGGCCAGCGCGGTGGACAACAGCCGCAGCTCAACGCCGCGCCAGTCGCTGATCGCCGGAAAAGCAAACGCCGTGGTGTAGCTCAATGTGCTGCTGTACAGCTGATGGCCCATGAACAGCCGCCCCAGCAGGTGCAGCGTATCGCCGGCAAAGCTGTCCTGGTATTGCAGTTGCGCCAGGCTGTAGCGGTCAGCCTGGTACTGCCCCGGCACCAGCGGGTCGGCGAAGTAGGCGCCGGTGGGGTCGTTCTTGCGGTGGTCGCCGTACTCGAAGTCAAACGACCAGGGGCCGCGCGCCACGCTCACAAAAAACTCTTTGTCGCGCTCGCCGTCCAGGCCGGTGGCCACGCCGGCCACGCCAGCGGCGCCAAAATCGGTAAAGCGGTCTTCACCGCGCGCCAGCAAGGCCGAGGCCGAGACCAGCACATCAACGCCGTTGTCCAGGCGCTGGCCCCAGGTGACGCGCCCCTCGCGCAGCGCTTGCGGGCGCTGCCAGGCGGCGGCCAGCTCGGTGCCGTCCACGTCGCTGCCGCGCCGCGTGATCACGTTGACCACGCCAAACATGGCGTTCTGGCCATACACCGCACCGCCCGGGCCGGGGATGAACTCGATGCGCTCGATCAGGTCGATGTCGATCGGCAGATCCCGGCCGCTGGGCCCGGTGTCGGCTTGCGGGGCGTTGACCCGATTGCCGTCGATGGTGACCAACGCCCGGGTGTTGTAGTCGCCCGGCAGGCCGAAGCCGCGCATGCCGACATAGCTGTACTGGCGGTCGTAACTGGTGTGCACACCCGGCAGGCTGGCCAGCGCCTCGGCCAGCGTGCGCCAGCCAAAGGCGCGGATCTCTTGCCGGGTGATCACGCTCACCGCCGCTGCCACCTCGCGCTGCTTTTGCTCGTATTTGGACGCGCCGACGATGGTCACTTCCATCAACTCATCCAGGCTGAGTGAGGTCAGGTCGCTCGCGGCATGGGCTGGTGCCGCAAACGCGGCGGCCAGCGCCAGCCAGAGCGGGCTCATCGCGGCGCGCCGGCAGCGGGGCATCAACATCGGGCGGTGGGTGGCAACGGTCATCAGACCTCCTTGTGGGAGGTATCGACCCCGGCTTGCCGTACTTGAGCGCCCGGCCCCGGCCCGCCCCACCGCCACCCGGGCGGCGCCAGCCTCTCAGCGGTGGGTGGCCAACGCCGTGCGCACGGTCTGGTTGATCAACTGCAATTCGGCCAGCGTGGTGTCGATGTGGGCGCGCTTTTGCACCAGCTCGGCCATCGCGGCATCGGTGCGGTCTCGTACATAAGCCAGTTGCTGTGCCCGGCCCGCGCCGTCAGCGCCGTACAAATCGAGGTAATGCTTGATTTCGGCCAGCGACGAGCCAATGGCCTTGGCCCGCAGGATCAGCGCCAGCCGGGCCCGGTCGCGCCGGGTGTAGACGCGGGTGCCGTTGACGCGGCGCGGCGCCAGCAGGGCTTTGTCTTCATAAAACCGGATGGCACGCGGTGAGATGCCGAACTCGGTGCACAGCGCGGCGATGCCGAACAGCTCACCGGGGTTGTTGTCGCGGTGGGCGGCCACGGTTTCTTGGGCGCTGAGCGGGGTGGCTGAGTCGCCTGTCATGGGGGCGCCCTCAGCCCAGCCGCTGACGTGTGGCTCCGCAACCGAAACTCAAGCCGCCGTGCCTTGCCCCTTCCCCCTGCCAGGGGGAAGGCCGGGATGGGGGTGACGACTGCTGGGCGTCTTCGCAGTTTCGACCCCCTCCCCAGCCCTCCCCCTGCCCGGGGGAGGGAGCGGGACGGCCCGTGCTTTACGCACAGCTTGCCGGGCAGGGCATCGAGCACGGGCACCTCACACCACCCGCTGCAGCTTGAGCGCCACCGCCATGTCGCCGGTGACCTTGAACTTGCCCATCATGAAGCCGGTGGTGGGCTCCAGCTCACCGGTCAGCAGGTCGGCCAACGTGGCCAGCGGCAGGGCCACGGTGCAATCGGCGTCGCGGTCGAGGTTGTCCACCGTGTTGGGCGTGGCCCGGGCGTCGATCACCACCACACCGTCGGCGCCGCAGTCAAATTTAAGCAAGGCGTTCAGCCCGCTTTGCGCACCCACCTTGGTGCGCAGGGTCTCGGTGGCGGTGTGCATGTCCATGACAAATCCTTGTTCTGACAGAGTGGGCCGGGCGGGCCGGGTAGGGCCGGGTAGGGCCGGGTGGGGCCGGGTGGGCCGGGCGGGCCGGGCGGGCCGGGCAGGTAGCGCGGGCTGTGCCGGATGCTAGAGCGCGGCACCACGCCCACCACCCGGGCAATCACCTATACGGTATTTAGTTGACGTTAACGGCACTCTTGAATCCAATGCGGCATGCACCCCCAACCCGAAGCAAGCCCGATGAGCGACACCGGCGGCCACGCCAGCAAGTACCGCAGCGTGTTCAAGCCCGGGTTGTTTGCCGGCCAGCGGTTCTGGGTCACCGGTGGTGGCTCGGGCATCGGGCGCTGCGTGGCGCATGAGCTGGCAGCGCTGGGCGCCGATCTGGTGATCTCAGGCCGCAAGCCTGAAAAACTGGCGGCAGTGGCGGCCGAGATCACCGAGGACGGCGGCCGCGCCACCTGCCTGGCCTTCGACATCCGCGATGAGGACGCGGTGCGCGCCAACGTGGCCCAGGCGCTCAAAGCCGGGCCGATCAGCGGGCTGGTGAACAACGCGGGCGGGCAATTTCCGTCGCCGCTGGCCTTCATCAGCAAAAAGGGCTTCGATGCGGTGGTGGCCAACAACCTGACCGGCGGCTTTTTGATGATGCGTGAGCTGTTCACCCAGTGCTTTGCGCAGCACGGCGGCGCCATCGTCAACATGACGGCCGACTTCAAAAACGGCATGCCGACGATGGGCCACTCGGGCGCGGCGCGCGCGGGCACCAGCAACCTGACGCAAACCGCCGCGTTTGAATGGGCCCATGCCGGCGTGCGCGTCAACGCGGTGGCGCCGGGCTGGGTGGCCAGCAGCGGCATGGACAGCTACGGTGACGCGATCAAAGACCACATCCGGGGCCTGAAAAAGCATGTGCCGCTGCGCCGCCTGGCCGAAGAGGCCGAGATCAGCGCGGCCATCGTGTTTTTGCTGTCGCCGGGCGCGGCTTTCATCACCGGCGTCACGCTGCAGATCGACGGTGGCGCGTCACTCGGCCAGGCGGCTTTCCCCACCGCAGACCATTCGCGCAGCCTGCCGTTTGAGGGTTTTCACCGGGCGGTCAAGCCCTCGGTACTGCGCTGATGCCGGCTTTGAATTCGCAATTGAATGTCGGCAGCCCGGCGTTTGTGAAAAACGCCGCCCGCATGGCCGACCGGCTGGCCGAGGTGCGCTTGCTGGAGGCCCAGGGGGTGGCCCAATCGGCCGCCAAAGCGGCCAAGTTCGAGGCCCGGGGCCAGTTGCTGCCGCGTGAGCGCATCGCCAGGCTGCTGGACCGTGACAGCGGCTTTCTGGAGCTGTCGGCGCTGGCCGGCCTGGGCTTGCATGACGACGACGGCAAAAAAACCGTGCTGGGCGGTGGCGCCATCATCGGCATCGGCACGGTGTGCGGCAAACGGGTGTTGATCTCCGCCAGTGACTCGGCATTGAAGGGCGGCACCGTCTCGCCGCTGGGCTTGCGCAAGGCGCTGCGCGCCCAGGCCATCGCCGCCGAGAACAAATTGCCGCTGGTCTACCTGGTGGAAAGCGGCGGCGCCAACCTGATGTACCAGAGTG
>JANMKO010000138.1:0-5540 GCA_031372085.1 Betaproteobacteria bacterium | reverse complement strand
TCGGTGCTGTCCACGCGATACGGGCGCGCTGCGGCGTTGCGAATGCTCGCAATGCCTACGGGCATTGCTGCGCTTCGCGCCTTGCATCGCATCCCGTCTCGCGTGTCCCTCACCGCCCATTTCAATGATTCAGTGGACTAGTGGGCGGGAAGGCTGGCGGGCGTCACCTGCGTGATCGCGCCGCCAGCGCCGCGCATCAGGCGATGGCGCGCGCCTCACCCACGCCAAACAGGTTGCTGGTGCAGCGGCCACAAATCGTCGGATGGGCGGCGTCCAGGCCGATGTCGCTGCGGTAATGCCAACAGCGCTCACATTTCTGGGCGGTGGACGGGCTCACCGACACCGCCAGCGCGGCGCCGTCCACCAGCGTGGCCGCCGACGTGATCAACACCAACTTCAGCGCGTCGCCCAGTGACGCCAGCAGCGCAAACGTCTCGGGTGGCGCTGTCAGCACCACCGTGGCTTGCAGTGACGCGCCCACACCGCCGGCCCGGCGCACGTCTTCAATCGCCTTGTTCACCGCCTCACGCACCTCGCGGATGGCGGCCCATTTGGCCAGCAGCGCCGCGTCGGGCGTGACCAGCGGCCAGTAGGTCTGCTTGAAGATGGTGCCGTGGCCGGGCGCAAACAGCGCCCACGCCTCCTCGGCGGTGAAGCTCAAGAACGGCGCCATCCAGCGCAGCATCGCCTGGGTGATGTGCCACAGCGCGGTTTGTGCGCTGCGCCGCGCCACGCTGCCGGGCGCGGTGGTGTAGAGCCGGTCTTTCAGCACATCGAGGTAAAACGCACCCAGGTCTTCAGAGCAATAAATGCCCAGCTTGGAGACCACCGGATGAAATTCATACACCTGGTAGTGCGCCAGAATCTCGTCTTGCAGCTGGCTGGCGCGGGCCAGCGCGTACTGGTCGATCTCGGCCATCTGCTCAGGCGCCACGCTGTGGGTGGTCGGGTCGAAATCGCTGACATTGGCCAGCAAGAAGCGCAGCGTGTTGCGGATGCGGCGGTAGATGTCCACCACCCGGGCGAGGATTTTGTCGTCGCCGGCAATGTCGCCCGAGTAATCGCTGGACGCCACCCACAGCCGGATGATCTCGGCGCCCAGCTTCTGGCTCACCACCTGCGGCTCGATGCCGTTGCCCAGGCTTTTGCTCATCTTGCGGCCCTGGTTGTCCACGGTAAAGCCGTGCGTCAGCAGGCCCCGGTACGGCGCCCGGCCATAAATGGCATTGGCCAACAGCAATGAGCTGTGAAACCAGCCACGGTGCTGGTCATGGCCCTCCAGGTACAGATCGGCCTCCGGGCCCTCGTCGTGGTGGCCCAGGCTGGGTGTTTCGCCCTCGGTGGCCTCGTCATTCGCCAGCGCGTGGGTGCCGCGCAGCACATGCCAGAAAGTGGCGCCCGAGTCGAACCACACCTCCAGGATGTCGCTGCTCTTGGCGTACAGCGGTGCGTCTTCTGCGCCCAGGATGTGCTCGGTGCTGGCCCGGCTCCAGGCCTCGATGCCGCCTTGCTCAACGATGTTGGCCGCCTGGTCAAGAATGGCCATCGTGCGCGGGTGCAGCTCACCCGTTTCTTTGTGCAAGAAAAACGGCACCGGCACGCCCCAGCTGCGCTGCCGGCTGATGCACCAGTCGGGCCGGCTGGTGATCATGTCGCGCAACCTCACCCGGCCGTTCTCGGGATAAAAGCCGGTCTGGCCGATGGCCTCCAACGCCATCTGGCGCAGGGTTTTGGGCGCTTTGTCGGTCGTGAAAACACCTTGCGTAGACGGTGTGGCCTCGTCCATCCGGATGAACCACTGCGCTGCCGCCCGGTAGATCACCGGCGTCTTGTGGCGCCAGCAATGCGGGTAGCTGTGGCTGATGGTTTCGGTGGCCAGCAGGCGGCCGGCGCTGCGCAGCGCGTCAATGATCAGCGGCACCGCCTTCCAGATATTGAGCCCGCCAAACAGTGCAAAGTCGGCCGCGTAGCTGCCGTAGCCCTGCACCGGGTTCAGGATGTCGTCGGTGCTCAGCCCGTGCGCCCGGCATGAGTTGAAGTCTTCCACGCCGTAAGCCGGCGCGCTGTGCACCAGGCCGGTGCCGTCATCGGCGGTGGCGTAATCGGCCAGGTACACCGGGCTCAAGCGGTTGTAGTCGGGGTGCACGGCGGCCAGCGGGTGGTGGAAGGGGATGCCGTCCAGCTGCTTGCCCAGCGCGGTGGCCCGCACCGTGCCGGCGATGCCGTAGCGCGCCAGGCACCGGTCCACCAGCGACGCCGCCAGGATCAACAGGCCTCGCTCGGTATCGACCAGCGCGTAGTCAAGCGCCGGGTTCAGGTTCAGCGCCTGGTTGGCGGGGATCGTCCAGGCGGTGGTGGTCCAGATCACCGCGAAGGCCGGTTTGTCGAGTGACGCCAGGCCAAACGCCGCCGCCAGCCGGGCCGGCTCAGCGCACAAAAACGCCACGTCCAGCGTCTCGCTTTTTTTGTCGGCGTACTCGATTTCGAACTCGGCCAGCGACGAGCCGCAATCAAAACACCAGTAAACCGGCTTCAAACCGCGGTAGACAAAGCCGCGCTCGATCACCCGCTTGAAGGCACGCAACTCACCCGCCTCATTGGCAAAGTCCATCGTGCGGTAGGGTCGGTCCCAATCGCCCAGGATGCCCAGGCGCTTGAAGTCGGCCATCTGCTGGGCAATCTGCTCGGTGGCAAAGGCGCGGCTCTTGGCCTGCATGTCGTCGCGACTGAGCTTGCGGCCGTGCTTTTTCTCGATCGCGTTTTCGATCGGCAGACCGTGGCAATCCCAGCCCGGCACGTACTGCGCATCAAAACCGGCCAGATGACGGGCCTTGACGATCATGTCTTTGAGCTCCTTGTTGACGGCGTGCCCCTTGTGGATCTGGCCGTTGGCATACGGCGGGCCGTCATGCAGGATGAACTTGGGCGCGTTGCAGCGGGCGTCGCGCAGTTGTTTGTAAATGCCGTCGTCCTGCCACTGCTGTACCCAGCCCGGTTCACGCTTGGGCAGGTCGCCGCGCATCGGGAACGGCGTGTCGGGCAGGTTCAAGGTGGCGCGGTAGTCCACCGGGTTCTGGGGTGTCGGGGTATCGGTCATGGCAGCTGGGCGCCGTGGCGGCGGCGCGCAAGTCAAAAAATGGGGGGCGACAGGGTCGCAGCGGGCTGGCGGGGGTTGCGGCGGGCTAACGCGCCACGCGGTGGCGGCTGGCGCCGCTCAACATTGGCGCCGAATCAGGCGATTGAGCGCTGAATTCGGTCGCGCGTGGTCTGCCGCTGCGTGGCAGCGTGCCAGCAAAGGTGTTTGATCAAAACCCGGCAGCACCACATGATTTGATTCTACTGACGCCAATCGCCCTGGCGCACGCCGTCGTGGCGTCAAACAAGGCCAAGGCCGCGGCATGCCAGCTGGGTGCCAGGCCGTAGCGCCAACCGGGGGTGCAACCGCCGGACGTTGGCGCAGTTTGGGCAAAGCGCGTGGCGGCAAGCCCAACCGCCGCGCTGGCAGCCGCGACAGGCCCGGCGCACGACACCGCATTTGCGTGAACTTGTTGGCAATGTCGCGCTTTCGTGTGTGATTGCCGAGAATTTGTGCTCATCGTGGATTGATGCACAGCGTGTGATACTGATAAAAATGCTGGCGTTCTGCTGGTTTGCCAGCGCCAATGCAAATGGCCAATGTCGAGTTTTTTTACAGTTCTTCTGGCTGACTCGGTGGCAAATTGCGCAAGTCATTGATCTGTATGCAGAAGGGGTCAATGGCACGTAAATTGCTAAAAACAATAGTTCCCGCAATATCGGGAGCAAGTGCATCTTCGCGGTAAATGCGAAATATGGTTTAGTCCCTTTTCTGACTGGAGTGAATATGAAATCGATCAGCAAATACCTGGCCGCCGTGGCGGCGGGCCTTGTGGCCACCACCGGTCTGGCATTGGCCGCACCGGGGTTCAACGTGCCCGAGCCAGGCTCGTTGGCGTTGGTGGGCGTTGCCTTGGCCGTTTTGGTGGGCTTGTCGCGCGCTGGCAAGAAGTGATGATTCAACAGAATCGTCATGACTGTTTGGTCTTGACGATTCTGTTCCAAGGCAGGTTATTTGCAGGCCCATAAAGTGTTTCGACTGAACAATCTCTACTTTTTTCAAATTCCAAGATATTGAACAGGCTGGTTTTTACGCTGGCCGGTAATAAATACATTTTGGCAACGCAGCGCCTCGCCGCCGCTGTGTAATATTGTTGACGGCGCTTAGAAAATCCATCAAGTTGCTTGCGCCGGGCGCGGGCTGCACACAACCCAACGCAAGAATTGAAGGCTGAAAACCTATGAGCACTTTCACGATTCGCGTCACCCAGTCAGCCACCAACGCTGCCGGCACAGCTTATGGGCAGCAGCCCGATCTGGGCGCGCCAAGCTTTTTTGACCTTTACGTCACCAACAGTTCTGACCCCGCCATCCCGAACGGGCGGTATGACGCTTATTGCCTGAACCCGCTGGTCGATATCCTGATCTCGCCAACCACCCACACGGCTGAGAACTATGCCGGCAATACGGCCGCATCGTTTGTCCCGGTCGGGCTCAATTCGGTGTCTCAAGTTCAGGTGGACCAGATCAACTGGCTGCTGTCACAAAACTTCACGTCGGACACAAAGTTCGGCGGCCAGTACAACTTTGGCGAAGTACAGACCGCCATCTGGAAACTGGTGGGTTTTACCGACGCGCAGATTGCCGGTGCCGGGCTGGACTTGTTCATCAATGACAACAATCGTAATGTCATCAGCACGCCCGAGATCAATTTTCTGGTTTCGTCCGCCCAATCGGCGGTGGCCAGCGGGCTGGGCGTGCTGCCGACCGACGCATTTTTCTCCACCATCATTGATCCGGCCGGCAATATCCAGCCGCTGGTGGTGCAGCTGCAAAGTGCCAAACTGGGCAATTTTGTCTGGAATGACACCAACGGCGATGGTTTGCAGAGTGGCGGTGAGGCCGGTGTCGACAATGTCGTGGTCGAGTTGTACAGCAGTACCGGCGTGAAACTGGCCAGTACCCTGACCGGTGATGATTTCAGTACCGTGGCGGTTGAGCACGGCTACTACCAATTTGCCGGCCTGCAAGCCGGTGCCTACCAGGTCAAGTTTGTTGCGCCCACCTACGCGTTTACCGCGCACGACGCCAACGGCAACAGCCAGGACACGATTGACAGCGATGCCGATGTGTTGACCGGCTTCAGCCAGATCGTCAATCTGGCGGTCGGTGAATCCAACCAGACGATTGATGCCGGCCTGGTGGCCGTGCCGCCCGCACCGGCCAAGCTGTCGGGCTTTGTCTACGAAGATTTTGGCAACGACGGCGTGCGTGGCGCCGGTGAGCCGGTGATTGGCGGCGTCACCGTCACCTTGACGGGTGTAGACAACCTGGGCAATGCCGTCTCGGCCAGCACCGTGACCAATGCGCTGGGCTTTTATGAGTTCACCGGCCTGGCGGCCGGCACCTACAGCGTGGCCGAAACCCAGCCCGGCGCCTACCTGGACGGCAAGGACACCGCCGGC
>JANMKO010000135.1:0-1675 GCA_031372085.1 Betaproteobacteria bacterium | reverse complement strand
CCAGCGGTCGCGCCGCCCACCGCAGCAACGCCCGCCGCCGCAACGCCCGCCGACGCGCAGCCCGCCGCCGCGCCGCTCACCGCAGCAACGCCGACTGCCGCGCCGCCCACCGCCGCAACGCCCGCCGCCGCAACGCCCACTGCCGCAACACCCGGCGCCGCCGCGCCGCCCACCGTGCTGGTGGTCGATGACTCAAAGGTGGTGCGCATCAAGACCAGCCGCCTGCTTGAAAAACACCATTACCGGGTGCTGCTGGCCGACGACGGCCTGGCCGCGCTGCACTGCCTGGCGCAGCAGCCGGCCGATCTGGTGATCACCGATGTGGAGATGCCGGGGCTGGACGGCTTTGGCCTGACGCGCCGGCTGCGCGCCCAGCCGCGCTGGGCGGGCCTGCCGGTGATCATGATCACGTCATCCGACGACAAGCACCGCCGCGACGCGGCGGCGGTGGGTGTCAGCGTGCTGCTGGGCAAGCCGTATGCCGAGGCCGCCTTGCTGGCCGAGGTGCAGCAGGCACTGGCCCGCGCCGGCCGGCCGGCGGCTGCCGTGTTGGCGGATAGGGGGCTGACGGATGCGGCGCTGGCGGATGTGGCGCTGACGGACTCCGCGCTGGCGTTGCAGTGACAACGCGCAGCCAGCGCACGCGCACGCTGGCTCAGCCGATGCGGTAGAAATCCAGCGTCACCCGCGCCGCCTCACGCTGGCCCACCGCCAGCGCCAGCACCTTGTTCAAGTGCAACCACTGCGGCGCACCGGTGCAAAAGCGCACCACGGTGCGAAAAAAGTAGGCGTCGCGCGGCACCGCCTCACCCCGCGCCAACTGCGCCATCACCGCCGCCGGGCCGTGGCGCAGGCCGTCACTGCGCACCTCGATCAGCGCGCCGTCGTCGGCCCGGATGACGTAGTGCGCGGCAATCTCCAGCACACCGTCAGCACGCTGGATCTGCCAATCCACACCGCCCTCGACCAGCGTGCCGTTCAGCTCGGGCCCGCACACCGTGCCAGCGCCCAGCGGCACGTAGCGGCGCTCACCGAGCGGGCCCGGCCCCAGGCTGACCAGCGGCCCGACGTGGCAGCGCACCTGGGCCATCGGCCACAGCCTGGGCGGCGGCGGCAACGCTGTGAGGCCGGCGGTGAGGGGCAGGCTGGGCACGGGGTTGGCGGTTGAATTGGTGGTTGGATCAGCGGCTGGATCAGCGGCTGGATCAGCGGCTGAATCAGCGGCTCGATCAGCGGTTGGATCAGCGGTTGCACCTGCGGCTGGATCAGCGGCTGGATTGGCGGTTGAACTGGCGGTTGCGCCTGGTGCCGCGTCGGCGGAGGCCATCATGGGCTGGCGCAGCGGAAGCTGGCCGCCGCCTCCACATCGCCACCGGCGTAGCGCGCCACCTGCGGCCACGGGCACAGCGGCCGGCTGCGCTGCGCCGACCAGGCGGCCGGCAGCTCACGATTGGCCGGCGCGCCCCGAGCCACCGCGCCCGGGGCGGCCGTGCCGCTGAGCGCGACGGCGCCACTGCCCGAGTTCGTGCGGGCGTCGATGCGGTCCGGCGCCCGGCCCTCTTCCACCCAGGCCACCAGCGCGCCCAGGCCGTCAAACTGGTCGGTGGCCGGGCCGCCCTGGCAGTGGCCCATGCCGGGCACCACAAACACCCGCGCCACTGCGCCGGCGGCCTGC
>JANMKO010000134.1:0-5840 GCA_031372085.1 Betaproteobacteria bacterium | reverse complement strand
GACATCACCCACCATGACAAAGCGCAGATGCGGCCGCTGCGCCGGCGCTTGCAGATGGTCTACCAAGATCCGTACGGCTCGCTGAACCCGCGCATGAAGGTCAGTGGCATCGTCGGCGAGCCGCTGGTGGTGCATGGCCTGGCCGGCGACCGGGCGGCCTACCAAGACCGCATCGCCGAATTGCTGCGCACCGTGGGCCTGCTGCCCGACATGGCCGAGCGCTACCCGCATGAGTTCTCGGGCGGCCAGCGCCAGCGCATCGGCATTGCGCGCGCCCTGGCGCTGGAGCCCAGCCTGATCATTTGCGATGAGGCGGTCTCGGCGCTGGATGTGTCGATCCAGGCCCAGGTGGTGAACGTGCTGCAAGAACTGCAAGACCGTCTCGGCCTGGCCTATCTGTTCATTGCCCATGATCTGGCGGTGGTGCGCCACTTGAGCCACCGGGTGGCGGTGATGTACCTGGGCCGCATCGTCGAGATCGCCAGCCGCGATGACCTGTACCGAGAGCCGCTGCACCCCTACACCCAGGCCTTGCTGTCAGCCGTGCCGGTGGCCGATCCGGTGGTCGAGCGGCTACGCAAGCGCATCGTCGTGCAGGGCGAGGTGCCGAGCGCGCTGCACCCGCCGCCGGGCTGCCGCTTCCACACCCGCTGCGCGGTGGCGATGGCGCGCTGCCGCAGCGATGATCCGCCGCTGCTAGACCTGGGTGGCGGCCGGGCGGTGGCTTGCCATCTGCACACGGCAGGCCGCGCGCACGCTGGCACGCCAGGCACGGCAGACACGGCAGACAGCCCGCGCGCGGCGGCCCGGGCCTGATGTCGCCGCCGCCGCCGCCGCCGCTGCCGCCGCTGCCGCCGCCGCTGCCGCCGCTTGACCCCCCCGCCACCGCCCGCTTCCAGCAAAAGCGCGACACCATCCTGGCGGCGGCGGCGCGGCGGTTCAACGCGCTGGGCATCCGGGGCGCCACGCTGGGTGAGATTGCCAGCAGCGTGGGCCTGGTCACCACCAGCATCACCTACTACTACCGCCGCAAGGACGACCTGGCCACGGCCTGCTTTCTGCATGCCATTGCCGCCCACCAGCGGGTGGCCGTGGCCGCGGCCGCCGAGCCCACAGTGGCCCGGCGCCTGGCCTGTTTTGTCGGCCTGCATGCCGGCCGGCTGGCGGCCATTGCCAGTGGCCAGCAGCCGCCATTGATCTTGTTCAACGACATCCGCGCCCTGCCCGACGCCCAGGCGACCACGGTGTTTGCCGCCTACACCCAGATGTTCCGGCAGGTGCGGGCGTTGCTGGCCGGGCCAGAGACCGCCACGCTGGGGCGTGAATCACTCAATGCCCGGGCCCACCTGCTGCTGTCGGTGAGCAATGCGCTGGCGGCCTGGATTGGCCGCTATGAGACCGATGACTACCCCCGGGTGGCGCAGCGCGTCAGTGATCTGCTGCTGCACGGCCTGGCGGGCGCCGGCCAGGGCTGGCCGAGTGACGCGGCGCTGGCCGCACTGGCCTTGCCCGAGCCCAGGCCAACACCGGGCGACACGGCCGATGCGTTCTTGCGCGCCGCCACCGAGCTGGTCAATGAGCAGGGCTACCGGGGCGCATCGGTGGCCAAGATATCGGCCCGGTTGCACCTCACCAAGGGCTCGTTCTACCACCACAACGAGACCAAGCTCGACCTGATCACCGCCTGCTTTGAGCGCAGTTTTGCCGTGCTGCGCCAGGTGCTGGGCGCGGCGCAAGACGCCACCGGGCCGGGCTGGCAACGCAGTTGCGCAGCGCTGCAAATGCTGGTGCGCTACCAGCTGTCTGACCAAGGCCCGCTGCTGCGCAGCACCGCCATCAGCGCGCTGCCTGACCAGGCCCAGCGTGAGCAGGTGCAGCGCACCTTGCAAGGCCTGGCCGAGCGCATCGCCTGCCTGCTGGTGGACGGCCTGGTGGACGGGTCGGTGCGGGCGCAGAACCTGGCGGTGGCGGCTCAGGTGCTGGCCTCGGCCATCAATGCCGCCGCCGAGCTGCGGCGCTGGGTGCCGGGCATCCAGGCGGGCAATGTGAGCCGGCTGTATGCCCGGCCGGCGCTGCTGGGCTTGCTTTGCGCTGATTGAGCGGCGGGCCGTGGCCGTCGAAGCCGGCCTGCCGGCGCAGGTTCAGGTCTTGCCCTGGGCTGCGGCCGATGCGTCCGGCAAGGCCATCGGCAGCGCTGCCGGTGGTGGTGCGGGTGGTGGTGCGGGTGGCGCTACGGATGACACCGACGCCACAGGCGGCTCGGCTGGTGCGGCAGGCGACGCGGGCGGACCAGCGGGTGATTTCGGCCCATCGCCGCCCTTCTGGCCGGCACCCTCGTCTTGCTGGCCGAGGGTCTTGTTCAGCCGGTCCAGCATCGCGAACAGGCTTTCGATGCTGTACCCGGCCAAAAACGCCATGCCGAACGGGATCGACGACACCGCAATCGCCGATGAGCCGACGGCGGACTCGGTGGGCACCGAAAACCAGCCGATGATGATGCCGGCCAACCCGCCCAACGACACTCGCAGCAGCAGCGACAGCATGTCCACGATGCGGGCATCGCGTGAATTGCCGGGCACAACACCGCGCCCGGTGGTGCGCAGCAGCGCCCGCATGACAAACACGCAGGCACCGAGCAGCCCGTACAGGCCCGGCAGCAGCCACGACACCAGCAGGTGCACCTTGTTGCGGGTGTCGTAGATCAGGCGGTACTCCGGCTCGTCGTAGGCAACGATGTGAAGCGACCGCAGAAAGCAGGAGACGCTTCGCACGTAGTCATCCAGGTCGAGCTGGTTGTCCGCCCGCATCGCCTTGTCGCTCACTTTGTCGACCATGCCGGGCAGCGACTGGTTGATCGCGCAAACGAAACCGGCTTGTCGGTCGCCGGACTTGTCGGCCGGCTCGCCCTCGGGCAACAAGGTGGCGGTGGCTGACACGTCCTGGCAGGCCACCGAGTTGTCGGCGTTGACCGTGCGGGCCGCATTTTGCAGCCAGCACGGTCCGTGGTACTGAAACAGTTGCGGCACATAGCGGGTCGCTGCCGCTTCGAACATCATCTGCTGCACCGCGCCGCGTTTGGCATACAGGCGCTTGGCGTCGTCCACCAGTTTCTGGTAGCCGTCCAACTGGGCCAGCACCGGCCCCTTGACATTGAGCACGCGCTCATAGCGGTACATCTTCCACGCCAGGTAAATCTTCTCTTGCAGGCGCTCGTTCACCAACTCCTGGTATTCGCGCAGTGCCAGGTCGGCCTTGTGCAGCTCAGAGCTTTGAAACGCCAGGTACAGCGTCAGCAACAGCGTCATGAAGCCGATCAAAAATGGCGTGACGACATCGGCACTGCGGCGCAAGCGGCCCAGCGTGCTGCCGCGCTGCATCAACTGCGCGACGGTGATGCGGGCGGCGCCCGAGACCCGCACCATTTCAGCCACCAGTGGCGCGATGTCGGGCCGCTCACCCCGGTCGCGTGCCTTGGTCACCGTCTCGATCTGGTCGAATATCCGGCTGTTCGCCGGCAGGGCGCCGGTGCGCGCCGCGTGGTTGGCCAGCGTCAGCGCCTCATGCACAACCCCGTTGATGCCCGATGTGTCCATGGTGGGCGGTGCGATTGGCGCGGGCGGTGGGTGGCAAGCCAGCCCCGACTACCGCAACACGCCTTGCACCCAGCCGTTGGACGCTTGGCAGGCGCACGGCGCACCGGGCGGCCCGGGCCGCACGGCCCGGCACCAGAACGTCGGCGTGACGCAAACCGTGCCTGGCGGCGCGTTGTTGGGCTGCGCCCACACCGGCAGCCGCAACGGCAGCAGGGCCAGCAACAGCAGGGTGCACAGGCTTGCGGTGCGGACCATGGCAACTCCTTGGGATGCCGCCATCTTGCGCCGACGTGCCGGCGCGATCATCCTCCGATCAATGGACGCCGCTGGCTTAGCATCGGCCCATGAGCAATCGACTGACACAAATCGCCACCCGCACCGGTGACGACGGCAGCACCGGCCTGGGTGACGGCAGCCGGGTGCGCAAAGACCATCTGCGGGTGGTGGCGATGGGCGATGTGGACGAGTTGAACTCGGGCCTGGGTGTGCTGCTGGCTGAGCCGCTGCCGGCCGACGTGCGTGCGCTGCTGGTGGTCGTCCAGCATGAGCTGTTCAACCTGGGCGGTGAGCTGTGCATCCCCGGCTACAGCCTGCTCAAAACCAGCGCCGTGCTGCGGCTGGACGAGGCCCTGGCCCAGCACAACGCCGCCTTGCCCCGGCTGGCTGAGTTCATCCTGCCGGCGGGCACACGCAGCGCGGCGCTGGCCCATGTCAGCCGCACCGTGGCGCGCCGGGCTGAGCGCGCGGTGGTGGCGCTGGCCGCAGCAGAGCCGGTGCATGACGCGCCGCGCCAGTACCTCAACCGGCTGTCGGATCTGCTGTTTGTGCTGGCCCGGGTGCTGAACCGCGCCAACCTGGACGGCCTGGGCGGCGACGACGTGTACTGGCGCAGCGAGCGGCTGGCCGCGCAAGGCGGCACCGAGCCGGGGCCGTGACGCCGCGCTGACGGGGACAAGCGCAGCCCTGCGCCACCCCATCATTTGCTGGGGACCCAAAGCCGGTGCGGGGGCGGGCAAGGCAGGGTCGTCCAGCGGCCCGCCGTGCCGGTTGCGGGCGGCGCCGGCCCGTGCGCCTTGTCACGCCGCGCCCGTGCCCGTTTGCGGCGCTGTGGGCGGTGCGGGGCGGCGTGTGCGCTTTTGCCGGCAATTGGCCTGCGGGTGACCACCAGGACGGCCGATACCACCGTGCTGGCCCCGACATCGACTGTCCCGCAGGAGCACCGACCCATGTCCCCGATCCGAAACCGACTTCACCGCTGCCGCCTGGCAGCGCCCCTGCTGTGCGCCGCTGCGCTGGCCGCCTGCGGTGGGGGCGGCGACGCACCGGCCGCCGGCACCAGCGTGGCCGCCGCGCCGCTGGTGGTCACGGCGGCCAGCCCGGCGGCCTACAACGGCACGCTGGACAAAAGCAATGTGGGCGTTGAGTCGGGCAGCAGCAATGTCGCGATGACGGTCTATGCCGCCACCGAGACCCACTGCCGCGTGGCGGTGTACGGCGTGAAGAACACCACCAGCAATGCCGAGTTTTTTGTCGAGCTGTCATTCAATAAAGACAGCAAGGCGGTGGGTTTGATGAATCTCGGCACCGGCATTGCCACCCCACTGGCCAGCGCCACCGGGCCGCTGGTCGGTGTGGTGGTGGACATCGCCAACCGCCGGGTCGGCTTCACGAATGTGGTGCTCAGCACCGGCGGCACCACCGTCACGCTCAACGGATCTCTCGAATACACCCCCAACATCGACCCGACGGTGCGCCCGTCCTGCGGTTGATCAACTGGCCAGGCCCACACCCTGAACCCGAATTTTTCTGGCCGCCAGCGCCAACGTCTACTACACCCTGGTGGGGCTGGAGGCGGCGGATGTCCAGGCCATCACCGACCGCTTGCATGCCGAGTTCGAGCGCGATCTCAAAGCCCTGGGCATCACGGTGCTGCCCACCGCCCAGGAAAAGCAGCGACACCAGCGGGTTGGGCGGGGCTCGGCGCGGGCGATGTTGATCAAGCGGCTGCGCGTGGGGCAGTGAGCACAGCCGCCTCGGGCCTGGCCGGGCCAGCGCGCCGGTTGGCGGCGCCGTCCGGCATGCCCGCCGGGTTAGCGGGCCGGGTAGGGGCCGGGTAGGGGCCGGGTAGCGGCCGCAGGCTCAGCCGCCGGGCAACGCGATCTGCAACGCGCCCGCCAGCTTGCGGGTGCAATCGCGCAGCACACCGATGCGAGAAGCCGCGCCCAGCGCCAGGCAGGTGCAGGCGTA
>JANMKO010000098.1:0-3518 GCA_031372085.1 Betaproteobacteria bacterium | reverse complement strand
ACCCAGCCAGCCTGATCGACCCGACCGGCACCGTGATCGACTTCATCGTCAAGAACGACACGATTGCCGAGCCGACCAAGTCGATCGTGCTGACCATCACCAGCGTCACCAGCTCGGATTCGCGCGTCCGGCTGGACGGTGCGGCCAACGTCTCGACCCTGACGCTGTTCGACGACGACATAGACCACTACGAGTTGTCAATGCCCACCACCAGCCTGAGCTGCCTGCCGACCACCGTCACCGTGACGGCTTGCGCCAGCAGCACCAGCCCCTGCACCAGCCCGTTCACCACGGCCGTGGGCAAGACCGCCAACTTGAGCACCAGCAGCGCCACCCTGGCCGCGACCACCCTCACCTTCGACGCCAGCGGCGTGGCCAGCACAACGCTGAGCTACCCCTTGGCAGCCAACGGCGCGACGCCTTCGGTCACGCTGTCGGGCGAGCAGCAGGCCGCAGCCAACCCGCGCAAATGCTGCCCCAACGGCAGCAACTGTGTGATCGCCAACAGTTGCTCGACAACCTTCAGCACCGCCGGCTTCATCATCGCCGCCGCCGCCAACGGCGCGGCCACCACGCTGCCGACGCAAACCGCCGGCACGGCCTCGGGCACCTACTACCTGCGGGCCGTCAAGGCTGGCACCACCACCAAAGCCTGCGAAGCCGCGCTGAGTGGGGCGAACACCGTGAACTGGGCGCTGCAGTGCAACAACCCCAGCACCTGCAGCACCGGCATCGGCAGCAGCCTGTTGGCGATCAACGGCGGCAGCAGCACCAGCGTGCTCGGCAACCCGAACTCGGGCGTGACCGGCTACACGGCGCTGGCCATGACCTTCGACGCCAACGGCAATGCGCCGTTCAGCTTTGCCTTCAACGATGTCGGGCTGGTCCGGCTGTGGGCCAGCAAGATCGTCAACGCCGCGCCGCTGACCGGCGGCAGCAACGCCTTTGTCAGCCGGCCGGCGGGGCTGCTGGTCTCGGCCGTGGCCCAGACCGCCGCGCCGCAATTGGCCAACCCGGCGGCGGCCAGCGCCACTGGTGCGGTGTTTGTCAAGGCCGGCGCGCCGTTCAGCGCCAGCGTGACGGCCACCACCTCAACCGGTGCCGCCGCACCCAACTTCGGCAAAGAGAGCCCGGCCGAAGCCGTGCTGCTGACACCGGCGCTGGTGCTGCCGGCCGGTGGCCGGCTGGGCACGCTGGCCAACGCCAGCATCGCCGGTGCCGGCTTTGGCAACGGCGTGGCCACGGTGGGCAACCTGGCCTGGGACGAGGTGGGCATCCTCAGCCTGACGCCCAGCATCGCCGGCGGTGACTACCTGGGCAGCGGCCCGCTCACCGGCACCGCCACCGGCAACATCGGGCGCTTTGTGCCCGATCACCTGGCCATCACCGCAGGCGCGCCGGTGGCGGCCTGCAGCAATGCCTTCAGCTACTTCGGCCAAGACGGTTTCAGCACGCCGTTCACCTTGCGGGCCGAGAACAGCGCCAACAGCGTGACCCAAAACTACACCGGCAGCTTTGCCCGGCTGGGCTTGTTGAGCTGGGCCGGCTATGGCTTCAGCGCCGCCGGGCTGCCCGCCGGATCGGCACTGGCGGCCAGCAGCACCGCGCCCAGCGGCAGTTGGAGCCTGGGCCTGGCCAGCGTCTCGGCGCGCCACCAGGTCAGCCGGCCCAGCGCGGTGAGCGCCGAAACCCTGGTCACCGTCAAAGCCGCGCCGGTGGACGCCGACGGCGTCTCGCTCAGCGGTGCGGCCACCGCCGTGGCGGCCGCCACCGCGCTGCGCAGCGGCCGGCTGCGCTTGAACAATGTTTTTGGCAGCGCCAGTGCGGCACTGCAGATGCCGGTGGTGGCCGAGTACTGGAGCGGCAACAGTTGGGTGCTCAACAGCGCCGACAGTTGCACCACCCTGGCCGCTGCCAGTGTGGCCTTGTCGAACCCGCGCAATGCCGCCGGCAACGCCAGCGCGGCCACGTCCAGCGCGAGCGCGGTGACCCTCATCAGCGGCAACGGCTTGCTGACGCTGGCCGCGCCCAGCCCCAGCGGCAGCAGCCTGAGCCTGGACATCGCCATCAACCTGGGCAGCGGCGCCGCCGACCAATCCTGCCAGGCCAGCCACCCGGCCACCACCGGTGCTGCCCAGCCCTGGTTGCGGGCGTTGAACGGCAGTTGCGCGGCCAGCGCCGACCGCGACCCCGCCGCCCGCGCCAGCTTTGGCCTGTTCAGCCCCGAATCACGCAAGACGGTGCATGTGCGTGAGCTTTTTTGACGGCCGTGGCGGTGCTGTGCCAGCCATCAGGCACAGCACCCCCAGCACCCGCCAGCACGGCTTCACGATGGTCGAGCTGATCGCCGTGCTGCTGCTGGTGGGCGTGCTGGCTGCCGTGGCCCTGCCTCGGCTGGACGGCGCGCTGGCGCTGCGCGGCGCCGGCTGGCGCGACCAGATCAAGGCCGGCCTGCTACAAGCCCGCACGCTGGCCCAAGGCCACCGCCGACTGGTCTGCGTGAGCCTGGCCACCGGTGAAATCCGCTTGACACTGGCCAGCGCCAACCCGGCCAGCACCTGCGATGCGGTGCTCACCGGCCCCGACGGCGACGCCCGCTGGGCGGTGGACGCCAACAACATCAACTTGACGCAAAGCCCGGCCGGCACGCTGTACTTCCAACCCGACGGCCGCATCACCAGCGACGGCGCGGGCAGCAGCGCTGTCAACGCCACCGTGGGCCTGGCGGGTGAGCCCAACCTGTCACTGATCGGCGCGACCGGCCATGTGGATTGATTTGACCCGTTTGGCTGATCTGCGCGCACAGCGGCGCCCACGGCGGCCCCGTCCACCCCGCCTTGCGCCAGCGCGCGGCTTCACGCTGCCCGAGGCCATCCTGGCCATCGTGGTCATCGGCGTCGGCCTGGCCGGCCTGCTGCTGGCCTTCAGCACCGTGGCGCGCAACAGCGCGGACCCGGTGCTGCGCAAACAGATGCTGGCCGCCGCGCAAGAGTTGATGGAGGAGATCTCGCTCAAGCCGTATGCCGCCGCTGCCAATGCCGCGCCGGCGGGCTGCGCGCGCGACACCTACAACGACATCGCCGACTACAACGGCTACAGCACGGTGGGCATCTGCACGCTCGACGGCGTGCCGATCACGGCGCTGGCCGGCTACAGCATCAGCGCCAGTGTGGTGGGTGGCACGCTGTTTGGCGTGGCCGCCGCCAAGACCATCACCGTCACCGTCAGCCAGGGCGGCAACAGCCTGTCGCTGCAGGGCTGGCGCACCGACTACGCATCACCATGAGCCGCCGCTGCGCCGCCCGCCAGCAGCGCCAGCGCGGCTTCACGCTGGTGGAGATGGTCGCCGCGTTGGTGCTGTTCGGCATCATGGCGGCCACGCTGACGATCTTCTTCAAGCCGGCACTCGACACCTGGCTGGCCATGCGCAGCCGCAGCACGCTGGCCGCCGAGGCCGACCAGGCGATGCGCCGGGTGCTGCGCGATGTGCAGGTGGCGGTGCCCAACTCGATCCGCAC
>JANMKO010000089.1:0-1567 GCA_031372085.1 Betaproteobacteria bacterium | reverse complement strand
TGGCCGAGCTGGAGCGCTTTGACGTGGCCGCGCTGCTGGCCCGGCTGCAACCCGACCTGGGCTGGGGCGGCCAGCTCACCGTGGGCGGGCGCATCGACATCCGCCGCGCCGCCAAACTGGACGCCGAGGTGGTGCTGGAGCGCGTCTCGGGTGACCTGACCCTGACCGACGACCTGGGCGTGACCCAGGCGCTGGGCGTCACCGACCTGCGCCTGGCGCTGACCGCACACGACGGCCTGTGGCAATTTGCCCAGGGCCTGGCCGGCCGCAGCATCGGCGAGATGGCCGGCGCGCAAGTGCTGCGCACCAGCGCCGACCGGCTGTGGCCGCCGGCCGACGCCGCGCTGCAAGGGGTGATTGAGTCGCGCGTGGCCAACCTGGGCATCTGGGGCACCTGGGTGCCACCGGGCTGGCGCCTGACGGGCAACCTGCGCACCAGCGCCATTTTTGGCGGCACGCTGGGCGCGCCCGAGGTGCGCGGTGAGATGGTGGGCAGCGGCCTGGGCGTGCGCAACCTGCTGCAAGGCGTCAACTTTGCCGACGGTGACCTGGCGCTCACGCTGGCCGGCGACAGCGCCCGCATCGAGCGCTTTGTCTTCAAAGGCGGTGACGGCCAGCTCACCCTGACCGGCGGCGCCCAGCTGGGCGCTGCGCCCAGCGCCAAGGTGCACCTGGTGGCAGACCGTTTTCGGCTGCTCGGCCGCATCGACCGCCGGCTGGTGGCCAGCGGCAGCGCCGACCTGCAGCTGGACGCCCAGCGGCTGGTGCTGGACGGCGGCTTCACGGTGGACGAGGGGCTGATCGACCTGAGCCAGAGCGAAGCCCGGGCGCTGGACGCCGATGTGGTGGTGCGGCGCAGCAGCCCCGCCGCGTCAGCGCCCGGCCAGCGCGCCCCGCCGCTGCCGGGCCTGGCCGCCGCCGCCCCAGCGCCGCAGCGCCAGGCCCAGGTGGCGCTGAAGATCAACCTGGGCCAAAAACTGCGGCTGCGCGGCCACGGTGTGGACACCGGCCTGCGTGGCGACCTGGTCGTCAGCAGCCCGGACGGCAAACTGGCGCTGCGCGGCGTGGTGCGCACCGAGGGCGGCACGGTGGCCGCCTACGGCCAGAAACTGGAGATTGAGCGGGGTGCCGTCAGCTTTGCCGGCGCGCTGGACAACCCGCAGCTCGACGTGCTGGCCATCCGGCCCAACCTGGATGTGCGGGTGGGCGTGCTGGTGATCGGCCCGGCGCAAAACCCGCGCATCCGCTTGTTCTCCGAGCCCGATCTGGCCGATTACGACAAGCTCTCATGGCTGGTGCTGGGCCGGGCGCCCGACGGCCTGGGCCGCAACGACACCGCGCTGTTGCAGCGCGCCGCGCTGGCGCTGCTGTCGGGTGACGGCAAAAGCCCCACCGACGCGCTGCTGGAGGGCATCGGCCTGACGGATTTCTCGGTGCGCCAAAGCGACGGCGACACCCGCGAGACCATCGTCAGCCTGGGCAAGCAACTGTCGCAGCGCTGGTACATCGGCTATGAGCGCAGCGTCAACGCCACCACCGGCAGTTGGCAACTGATCTACCGCATCGC
>JANMKO010000062.1:0-8253 GCA_031372085.1 Betaproteobacteria bacterium | reverse complement strand
GCCGGCGTCAAGGTGGCGCTGTTCGACCTGAACGCCGAGGCCGGCCAGGCGCTGGCGGCGCAGCTGGGCGGGGTGTTCTGCCAGGTCGATGTGACCAACGAAGCCTCGGTGGACGCCGGTTTTGCCCAAGCCCGCGCGGCCAATGGCCAAGAGCGCATCCTGGTCAACTGCGCCGGCACCGGCAATGCCATCAAGACCGCCAGCCGCGACAAGACCACCGGTGAGATCCGGGCGTTTCCCACCGCCAACTTCGAACGCATCATCCAGATCAACCTGATCGGCACCTTCCGCTGCATCGCCAAGAGTGCGGCCGGCATGCTGGGCCTGCCGGCGCTGGCCGACGGTGAGCGCGGCGCCATCGTCAACACCGCCAGCGTGGCGGCGCAAGACGGCCAGATCGGCCAGGCCTCGTACTCGGCCAGCAAGGCCGGCGTGGTGGGCATGACGCTGCCGATTGCACGCGACCTGATGGGCGAGGGCATCCGCGTCAACACCATCCTGCCGGGCTTGTTCAACACCCCGCTGCTGCAGGGCGCGCCCGACAACGTCAAGGCGTCGCTGGCGGCGTCGGTGCCGTTCCCCAAGCGGCTGGGGCATCCGGACGAGTACGCGGCGCTGGCCGAGTTCATGGTCACCAACGGCTACTTCAACGGCGAAAGCGTGCGGCTGGACGGCGCCATCCGGATGGCGCCGCGCTGAGCTGCCAGCGCCGGGCGCCGACATCCCACCCAAGCCCTGCCAGCCCACCGATGTTGGACCGACCCGCCCTGGCCTTGCTGGCGCCGCTGTTGCACACCGGCGCCCGGCTGCTGCACCGGCGCGGCATTGGCGCCGATGCGGTGACGCTGGCCGGCTTTGCGCTCGGCCTGGCCGCGGCCACCTTGATCGCGCTGGGCTGGCCGCTGGCCGGGCTGGCACTGCTGCGGGCCAGCCGGCTGGCCGACGGGCTGGACGGCGCGGTGGCCCGGCTGGGCCAACCCACCGACCGGGGTGCGTTTCTCGACATCACGCTCGACTTCGTCTTCTACGCCAGCGTCCCGCTGGCTTTTGCGCTGGCTGACCCGGCCGCCAACGCGCTGGCCGCCGCGCTGCTGCTGGCGGCGTTTGTCGGCACGGCCAGCAGTTTTCTGGCCTTTGCGGTGCTGGCCCAGCGGCGCGGCCTGGCCAGCCCGGCCTATCCGCACAAGGGCCTGTACTACCTGGGCGGCCTGACCGAGGGCTTTGAGACGCTGGCCTTTTTTGCCGCGATGTGCCTGTGGCCGGCGGCGTTTGCGCCGCTGGCGCTGGTGTTTGCCGGCCTTTGTGGCTTGACCCTGCTGGCCCGGCTGGTGGCGGGCTGGCGCAGCTTTGCTGTGCCGACCGGGGGCGGGCGGTGAGGCCCGGCGCCGTTGGCCGGGCCGGGGCCGCCGCGCTGCGGCTGGCCTTGGCGCTGGGGATGGTGATGGCGCTGGCGTTGGGGATGACGGGCCTGGCCGGCGTGGTCTGGGCCCAGCGCGGCAGCGACTTGCAGCTGGCCGGGCCGCTGCTGGCCAGCCCGATCGGCCTGCAAGAGGTGCCGGCGCCGCCCTGGCGGCTGGTGGGCTTGCCCCGGCAGACCAAGCCGGTCACGCGCTTCACGCCGGTGCTGCTGGACGGCCAGCGGGTGCTGCGTGTCGAGGCGCAGGCGTCATACGGCAATCTGGTGCATGCGCTGGCGGGCGTGGCCACCGACGGGCCCGGCGGCGCCCGCCGGCTGGCCTGGCGCTGGCGGCTGGACGACGCCAACCCGGCGGCCGATCTGCGCCGCAAAGAGGGCGACGACAGCCCCATCAAGGTCTGCGCGCTGTTTGATCTGCCGCTGGCGGCGCTGCCGTTTGCCGAGCGCCAATTGCTGCGCCTGGCGCGACAACTGGCCGGTGAGGCGCTGCCGTCGGCGGCGGTGTGCTACGTCTGGGACAGCCGCCTGCCGCCCGGCACGGTGCTGGACAACGCCTACACCCGGCGCATCCGCATGATCGTGCTGCGCGGCGGTGAGGCGCCGCTGCGCAGCTGGGTGAACGAGCAGCGCGACGTGGCGGCCGATTTTTTGCGCCTGTTTGGCGACGAGGCCAAGACCGTGCCGCCGCTGGCGGGCATATTGATCGGTGCCGATGCCGACAACACGCTAGACCGCAGCCTGGCATTTTTGGCGGCGATTTCGCTGGACTGAGCGGCAGACCCCGCCCGCCGCAGCGCGCAGCATGCCGCCCGATCACCTCAAGAGGCCGGCGGCGCCAGCGGGCAAGCGGTGGTGCCGGCCACCGGTGCGGCCGGCGCACACAAGCTGGCGCGCCCCTGCGGCCCCAGCCGCACCTGCACCTGCACCTGCAACGGCTCTGGCGGGCCGGCGGCCAGGCCGAAGCGCGCATGGCCGCCGGCCCGCAGCGACTGCATGCTGGCCCCGCTGCCGGCGTCCAGCGCCATGGCGCTGGCGTCCAGCAGGTCGATGCCGGGGTGCTCGGCGGCCGTTACCACCTTGATCACGCCGCTGGCCGGCCCGGGGCGGGCGTGGCGGCAATCGCCGGGCGGGCCGGTGCTCAAGGCATAGCACCACTGGCGGCCGGGCTGGAACTGCACCGTCACCGCCTGGCCGCGCCGGCCCGATTCATGGCGCGCCAGCGCGATGTCGGCTTGCAGATGGCGGGCCGCGCCCAGCAGCCGCTGGCGCGCCACCAGGGCTGAAAAGGGGGGTGTGGCGATGGCGCCCAGCACGGCCATCACGGCCAGCGTGATCGACAGCTCCACCAGCGTGAAGCCGGGCGGGGGGCCCGCGCGGCGCGCCACCGTCAATCCAGCGACAGCAGGCGCCGGCGCTTCTGCGTCTGGTCGATGTAGCGCTGCAAGGCCCGCTCACTGGCCGGGTCGAGCTGCAGCCACTCGCAGCCCAGGCGCAGGCCGGGTGCGTTGCACTGCACCGAGCTGGCGTGTTGCAGGCGCAAGGTCGCGCCCAGCTGGGTCTCGCTGTCGAGCATCAGCACCACGCCGCGCAAGACCACGCCCAGCGGCAGGGGCGGCACCTCGTCGGGCAGCAGCAGCGAGCAGCCGCCGATGCTCAGGTCCAGGATGCGCAGCGCCAGCGCCATCTCGGGCAGCGCCGGGTGGCGCAGCTGCGCACAGGGCGCGGCGCGGTCCAGCGTGCGCACCCGGTAGCTGCCACGGCGCTGGAAGCGGTAGACGCAACGCGGCAGCCGCACTTGCAGCGCGCTGGCCTTGGCGCTGCGCACCAGCACCATGTCGTGCAGGTCGAATTGCAGTTTGACGGCGTCCAGGTAGGCCACCGCCGTGGCCTCGTTGGTCTCGACCAGGCTGGGCAGTTGGCAGTCCCCCGGCTCGACATCGAAGGCGATGCGCTGGCGGTCACTGTCCACCGTCCACACCGTGGCGCCCAGGCTGGCGCCGCCAGGCCCGGCCAGGGCCACCGGGGTGGCGCTGTCGCGCAGCGTGCGCAGCAGTGCCAGCACCTCCCGCGGGTGGTCGCAGCGGAAGGCCGACAGCGCATCGGCGCCGTTGTCAGCGGCCATCGGGGCGGGCCGGGTGTCGAAAAATGACATGACGTGAGTCCGCTCAATGCAGGGTCTTGGGCCGGCCGCCCATCATCTGGTCCAGATCCTCCAGCCAGGGCTCGGCCAGGTGGCGGATCTCGGCATCGTTGACCAGCACCCGTTTCATGATGCGCGATTTGAGCTGGCTCTCCTCGCCGCTCAGCGCGTCGCCGCGGGCGGCGTTCTTGAGCTGGCTGATCAGCAGCACGCAGGCGCCCTCCAGCTTGATGACGTGGTCCCAGTTGCCGGCGCGGGCCGCGTCCAGCATGTCGGCGCTGGCTTTTTCAATGGCTTCGTAGTAGCTCAGGAGGGGGCTGTTCATGGGATGGGCTCGCTGCGTTGCCTGAAAGAGGGTCAAGAATGGGCGGCCGCATCGACACGGGTGCCGATCGACTGCCAGGCTTCGCGCAACGGCGCCACCAGCGCCAGGCACTCGTCCAGCGCGGCCTCGTCGCGGTGCAGGTTGGCCTGCGTCAGGCGCATGCAGACATAGGCGTACAGGTCGTGCAGATCGGCCGCCAGCTTGCCGCCGCCTTGCAAGTCCAGCGCCGAGCGCAGGCCCTCGTCGATGATGCGCACCGCGTGCCCGATGGCCACGCCCTTGGCGGCGGTGTCGCCACTGTGCAGCGCGCCCTTGGCCCGGTGCACGGCGGCAATGAAGCCGTCAAACAGCAGCGTGACCAGGCCGTGCGCCGATGCACCTGCCACCATGCTCTGCACGCCGATCTGGTGGTAGGCGCCGGCCGACTGCCGGTTGCGGGAGTGGTGCTGAGCGTGTGGTGCGCTGAACATATTGGGGTGTCTGGCTCGGGTTCTGCTGGGGTGAGGCTGCGGTGCGGCCTCGGTAGTGGATTTATCGGATCGGCGCCGCCGGACTTGAGCGCACGGCTGTCAGGACCGTCACCGTTTGCGGGCGCAACCACGGCGCAACCACGGCGCAACTGCGGCGCAACCACGGCGCAACAACCCTGGCGCGCGCTGGCGGCGCGGCGGTTGGCAAGCCTGCTCGGCAGGTGGCCGTGGCGCGGCCCGGTGGCGCTGGGCACAGCGCAGCGGCGCTGATCCGCCGTCGACGACCAGCCCGGCGCAACGCCGGCTGGCCGTGCCCGGCCCGCAGCGTCCAGCGGTCAAATCGCGGCCAGGGCCGCGGCTGACGCCGTCGATGCCGCTGCCGCTGCCGATCAAACGCGCGATTTGTTGAACTGCGAGATCTGCTGCGTCATGTAGGTGCTCAGGCTGCTCAGGCCGGCCATGGTGGTGTCCAGCGCTGAATACTGCGCACGCAGCCGGGCCTCGGTCAGCGCCAGGCGGCGCTGCACCGCGTCTTGTGATTTGCCGTTGCGGCTGACGCTGGCCTGGATGCTGTCGGTGCGGCTCTGGAACACGCCGTCGGTGCCCAGCGCCGCATCGGACAGGCGCTTGAAGCGGCGTGCAAAGCCCGAGCTGGCCGAGGTGGCGCCATCGCTGGCCAGCAGTTTTTTCAATTCACCCAGGTTGCCCAGCGCGTTGTCCAGCTTGGGTGCGCTGGTCTCCAGCGTGCCGTCGGATTTCAACGCCAGGCCGATCTCGGACAGCCGCGACCAGGTGGCCGATGCACTGCTGCCTTCATTCAGCACCGCGCGCAGCTGGCTTTGCAGCGCCAGCGTGGCCTGGTCGCCCTGCAGTGCGCCGCTGGTCTTGTTGTCGGCGTTGTAGGCCGTCTGGCTGCGGATGAAGCTGGCCAGCGTGTTGAAAGCCTCGACAAAGCCGGTCAACGCGCCTTTGACCGACGCGGTGTCGGCCGCCACGTTGACGTCCACGTCGCCGGTGGTGGTTTTTTGCAGGCTCAGCGTCAGGCCGTCCACCACATTGCTCAGTGTGTTGCTGGCCGAGCTGAGGGCAATGCCGTTCACCGTCAGCTCGGCATTGCCCGCGCTGGCGGTGCGCAGCATCGGTGAGCCGGCGTCGGTGGCATCAAACGCCAGCGCCGACAGCCCGGTGGCCGGGTTGCCGTCGTCGCTGGTCTCGGCCACGCCGATGCGGAAGGCGTTTTCAGCGCCGGTGTCTTTGGAGCGCAGGCTGAGCCGGGTGCCCGAGGCATCCGTCACCAGGGTGGCGGTGACGCCCGCACCGGCGGCATTGATCTTGTCGCGCAGCGCGCCCAGGCTCGACTCACCGGGGCCGATGGCCAGGCTGATCGGCGCCGCGCTGGCGGTGAAGCTGGTGGGCGGCGGGCCGCCGTCGTAACGGCCCAGCTCGATGGTCAGCGTGCCGGCGCCCAGCGTGCTGCTGCTGCTGGCCAGCGCACTGCTGGAGACGGTCTGGCCCAGCGCCAGCCGGCTCACGGCCACGCTGTAATTGCCCGGCGTGGCATTGCTGCCGGTGGACACCTTCACCGCAGCGCTGTCGGACGAGCTGGCCAGCGTGCTGCTCCACAGCGCGGGCGATGTCAGCGCATTGGCGCGGGTTTGCAGGGCCGAGAAATAGCCCTGCATCTTGCCCACGGTGGACAGCCGGGCGGCCAGTTGCGTGGCCTGGGTTTGCAAGTGGGTCAGCGGCTTTTGCTCCACCGCCATCAGGCTGGTGACGATGCTGCTGACATCCAGCCCGCTGCCGATGCCGGCCGAGCTGATGCTGCCGGTGCCTGTGACGGATGTGGCCATGAGGGGGTGCTCCTTCGCAACGGATTAATCGGCCGCAGGCGCGCCGACTTGAGGCCCACGCCAGAAACGGCAACGGCCCGGCAAGCCGGGCCGTGTCTTGAGATCGGGCGGCGTCGGACGGGGCCGGACGGGGCCGGACGGCGCCTGCGGCCCGATCAGCCCTGCAGCAGCTTGAGCACCTGCTGCGGCATCTGGTTGGCCTGCGCCACCATCGCGGTGCCGGCCTGCTGCAGGATCTGGGTGCGGCTCAGGTTGGCGGTCTCGGCGGCAAAGTCGGCGTCCATGATGCGCGACCGGGCGGCGGTCTGGTTTTCCACCGACACCTGCAGATTCGAGATCACCGAGTCAAAACGTGATTGCGATGCACCCAGCGTGGCGCGCTGCGCGTTGACGTTGTTCAACGCGGCATCGATGTTGTCCATCACCGTGTGGATGGTGGCCAGCGGCGCGCTGGCGTCGATCACCGCCCGGCCGCTGCCGGTGTTGTCGGTGCCGGCCACGACGGTGATGCCGGGGTCGGTGGTCATGTCCACGGTGGTCACGTCGATCGTGTCATTGGCGGTGGTGTTGGCGCCCACCTGAAACTGCATCGCACCCGCCTCCAGGCCCAGCACATGCTTGCCGTTGAAGGTGGTGGCGTTCAGGATGCGCTGGATCTCTTTGGCCAGCTCACCAAACTCCTTGTCCAGTGAATCCTTGTCGCTGTTGGAGTTGGTGGCGTTGGCCGACTGCACTGACAGCTCACGCATGCGCTGCAGCGCATCGGCCACCTTGCCCAGTGAGCCCTCGGCGGTCTGCGCCAGCGAGATGCCGTCATTGGCATTGCGCACGGCGGCGTTCATGCCGCGCACCTGGGCGTTCATGCGCTCGGCAATGGCCAGCCCGGCGGCGTCGTCCTTGGCCGAGTTGACGCGCAGGCCCGATGACAGCCGCTGCATCGAGGTGGCCAGCGACATTTGCGATGAATTCAAGCTGCGCTGGGCATTCAGCGAGTTGAGGTTGGTGTTGATCGTCTGGGGCATGGTGGCCGGTCCTCAAGATAGGCAACACCCCGGTGGTAGCGCAGGTGTTGGGTCTATTGTGAGAAAGCCGGCCAGCGGCCGATGCCCCGAAATGAGGACCGAAGCGGGCGCAGTTCAACGCCCGTCGGGCTGTGCGCGCCTTGCCGCGTGCGTGCCCGGGGGCAGGTCAGCGCAGCAGCTGCAACACCTGCTGCGGCAGCTGGTTGGCCTGCGCCACCATCGCATTGCCGGCCTGTTGAAGGATGTTGGCCCGGCTCAGCCGCGCGGTCTCGGCGGCAAAATCGGTGTCGATGATGCGGCTGCGGGCGGCGGTCTGGTTCTCGATGGCGATTTGCAGGTTCGAGATCACCACGTCGAAGCGTGATTGCGACGCACCCAGTGTGGCGCGCTGGGCATTCACCGTGTCCAGCGCCGTGTCGATGCTGCCGATCACGCCCTGGATCGTGCCGGCAGTGGCGCTGGCGTCGATCAGCGCGCGCCCGGTGCCGGCGTTGTCGGTGCCGGCCACGGTGGTGATGGTGGGCTCGGCCGTCATGTCGGTGGTGGTGATGCTGATGCTGTCACTGCTGCTGGTGTTGGCGCCCACTTGAAACGTCTGCGCGCCGGCATTGCTGCCCAGCAAGCGCAGGCCGTTGAAGGTGGTGCCGCCCAGCACGCGCTGGATCTCCTTGGCCAGCTCACCAAACTCTTTGTCCAGAGAATCCTTGTCGCTGGCCGAGTTGGTGGCGTTGGCCGATTGCACCGACAGCTCGCGCATGCGCTGCAAAGAGTCAGACACCTTGCCCAGCGCGCCCTCGGCCGTCTGCGCCAGTGAGATGCCGTCGTTGGCATTGCGCACGGCCACGCTCATGCCGCGCACCTGGGCGCTCATGCGCTCGGCAATCGCCATGCCGGCGGCATCGTCTTTGGCTGAGTTGACGCGCAAACCGGACGACAGGCGTTGCATCGAGGTGGCCAGTGAGGCTTGCGACCCGTTGAGGCTGCGCTGTGCGTTCAACGAGATGATGTTGGTGTTGATGGTCTGCGGCA
>JANMKO010000053.1:0-9993 GCA_031372085.1 Betaproteobacteria bacterium | reverse complement strand
GAGGTGGGCCCAGCCTTTTTCAACCTGCGAGAAGGCGATGGCCGGGATGCCGAACAGATAGCCCTCCATCGCCGCCGCCACGGTGCCGGAGTAGAGCGTGTCGTCGCCCATGTTGGCGCCCTGGTTGATGCCCGACAGCACCAGATCAGGCCGGTAGCCCAGCAAGCCGGTGAGTGCCACATGCACACAATCCGACGGCGTGCCGTTGACAAAGCGCACCCCGGGGTGGGCGGTGCCGGCGGCAAATACTTGCAACGGCCGATTCAGGGTCAGCGCATTGGACGTGCCGCTGGCGTTTTGCTCGGGCGCGATCACCTCGATCTGGCCCAGCCCCTGCACCGCCGCCACCAGCGCGGCCAGGCCGGGCGCCAGGTAACCGTCGTCGTTTGCAATCAGGATTCGCATGAGACCCGGATTGTAGGGACGCCGATTGCCGCCAGCGCCCGCCCCCAAACGGTGGGATGGCGACGGCCCACCGCGCCGCAGGTGGGTGCTTTGCCACTGCCAAAGCCAAGGTCAACTGCGCTAGCATGCGCCGAGGGAGAAATTGACATGGCTGTGAAGGTGCTGATCCTTGAAGACAACCCGGTGGCCCGCAGCTTTTTGTGCCGCGTGGTGCGCGAGAGCTTCAGCGACACCATCAACATCACCGAGGCCGGCGATCTGGAGTCGGCGCGCGCCCACATCAGCCTGACCGGCGGCTCCAGCGGCATGCACGGGGTTGATCCGTTCAAGCTGATCCTGGTCGATCTTGAGCTGCCCGACGGCAACGGCATGGAGCTGCTGGCCGAGTTGACGGTCTACCCGGCCACCAAGATCGTCACCACGCTGTACTCTGATGACGACCACCTGTTCCCCGCGCTGCAATGCGGCGCCGATGGTTATCTGCTGAAAGAAGACCGCTTCGAGGTGCTGGTCGAGGAGCTGCAAAAAATCGTCCGGGGCCAGCCGCCGCTGTCACCGGCGATTGCCCGGCGCCTGCTCACCCACTTCCGCCACGGCAGCCGGGGCGGCAGCGGCAGCACCGGTGGGCGGGCGATGGAGTCGGGCTTCACGATGCCGCAAGACTTTGTCACCACCACCAGCGCGCCGGTGCCGATCGAAAAAGTGCCCGACCATGAGCGCCTCACCCCGCGCGAGAGCGAGGTGCTCACCTACCTGAGCAAGGGCTTCACGATCAAAGAGATCGCCAGCCTGATGGGCATCAAGTGGTTCACCGTCAACGACCACATCAAGTCGATCTACAAGAAGCTGAACGTGTCCAGCCGGGCCGAGGCCGCCGTGCTGGCCACCAAGCAGGGCCTGGTCTGACCGGGCCGGCGCTGGCGGCGGCGTGACGAGGCCGGCCCCGGCGCCCGCTGCCGGCCCGGCCGGCAGCAAAACCCCCATCGATGCGCACTGAGTGGCCGAGACCCCCACTGACGCTCGCTGGGTGGCTGAGACCACCATCGACTCACGCTGGGTGGCTGAGACCACCATCGATTCACGCTGGGTGGCTGAGACCACCATCGATTCACGCTGGGTGGACAAAGCGCTGGGCGCCGACCGCCCGCCACACCCCCGCCTGCCGGTAGACCGGGCGCGCGGCCTGCTGCTGCTGGGCTTGCTGGGCGCGGCGCTGGTGGTGCTGTGGCTGCGCCTGCTGGCGGCTGAGCCGCACCTGCCGCTGGTCTGGCGGGCGGCGGCTGCGGGCGGCGTCACGCTGGACGCCAGCACCGACGCCGCCCTGCAACCGGCCATCGGCCACCGCCTGCAAGCCCTGGTGCTGGCCGACGGCCGGCGCATCGAGGCCAGCACCGCGCTGCTGCCCCGCTCACCGCGCTGGATCGTCGATGACGCCGACCGCAGCCGCTACCAGGCGTTGCGCGCGCTGGTGGGCGACGCGGCGCACCAGCCCCGGCTCACCCTGTTGTTTGAGCCCGACCTGGCGCTGAGCCTGGTGCCGCGCCCGCGCGGCCTGGGCGGGCTGGGCGCCATGGGCTGGCTGATGGGCGCGCTGGCGCTGGCCCTGGCGCTGGTGGCCGCTGTGGTGGTGCTGGCCGCACCCAGCCTGGCGTCGGCCCTGTTTGCGGTGATGGCGCTGGCGCAAAGCATCAACCTGCTGTTGATCGGCGCCGAGTTGCTGCCCGGCATGGGCCTGCCGGCCGAGCTGATCCGCCATGATCTGGCGCTGCGCCTGCTGGCTGACGCCACCGCCGTGGCCGCCGTGCTGCATGCGGTGGCGCTGTACCCCACCCGCCTGCCACTGGCGCGCTGGCTGGCCGCGCCGGTGTGGGGCGTGGCGCTGGGGGCGGTGGCCTGGGCCCTGCTGTGGCCGCCGGCCGGCGTGTGGTGGTGGGCCCAGGCACTGGCCATCGGCTACGGCGCAGCGGCGGTGGCGGTGCTGCGGGCGTCACGGCGGCGCCAGGGCAGCCCACTGGCGGCGCTGTTGCAGGGGTTGGCCGGCGCCGGCACCGGCACGCTGCTGCTGTTCAGCCTGGCCATGGCCAGCGCCAGCCACGCGGGGTTGGACCCGTACACCGTGGCCACCGTTGGCTCGGTGGTCTGGTACGTGTTTTTTGCGCTGCTGTTGATGCTGGCGCCGTTTTTGTCGCGCTCGCGCCAGGTGCTGCGCGAGCTGGCGGTGCTGGCCGGCGTCAGCACCGTGGCCAGCTCACTCGATTTGCTGCTGGAGGCGGTGTTCTCGTTCAGCCCGCTGGTCTCGCTGCTGCTGGCGCTGGCGGCGTCACTGCTGCTGTACCTGGCGCTGCGCACCTGGATCCTGGGCCAGTTGGCCGGCTCGGGCGTGATGAGCACGGAGCGCATGTTCGACAGCCTGTACCGCGTGGCGCGTGAGCTGGAGCAGGCGCCCGAGCAGGCCGGGCGCCACTTGAGCGGCCTGCTGCGCGAGGTGTTTGACCCGCTGGAGATGGCGCGCACCGATCAACCGGTGTCGCGCACCCGGGTGGCGGACGACGGCTCGACCCTGGTGGTGCCGATCCCCACCATGCCCGGCCCGGGGCCGGCCGGCGCCGCGCCCGGCGCCATCGTGCTGCGCTTTGCGCGGCGCGGCCGGCGGCTGTTCAACCAGGAGGACATCTCGCTGGCCGAGCGCCTGATCGAGCAATTGCGCCGCGCCGTGGCCTATGACCGGGCGGTGGAGCATGGCCGGGTTGAAGAGCGCAGCCGCATTGCGCAAGACCTGCACGACGACATCGGCGCCCGCCTGCTGACGCTGATGTACAAGGCGCCCAACCCGGAGATCGAGGAGTACATCCGGCACACGCTGCAAGACCTGAAGACGCTGACGCGCGGCCTGGCTGCGGCCAACCAGCGCCTGTCGCATGCTGCGGCCGAGTGGAAGTCCGACATCACCCAGCGCCTGGCGGTCACCGGCTGTGACCTGCACTGGAGCTTTTCCGCTGACCGCGACCTGCTGCTGTCGGTGGTGCAATGGTCGGGCCTGACGCGGGTGCTGCGTGAGCTGGTGAACAACATCATCTCGCATGCCCGGGCCAGCCAAGTCGACATCAGCGCCCACTTTGACCGCGGCCGGCTGACGCTGCTGGTCAGCGACGACGGCATCGGCCGCGCACCCGAGACCTGGTCGCACGGCCTGGGGCTGGGCGGGGTGCGCAAGCGTGTCAAGCTGCTGGGCGGGCAAGTGGTCTGGGTCGAGCAGGCCGAGCGCGGCATCCGCTGCGAGGTGCGGGTGCCGCTGTCCAGCGAAAAGGGCTGACTGGCGTGCGTTGCGCCGCCTCTCTGAGCCTGCAAACAAGCGCGCCGGCCCTGTTGCGCTTGGCTTGCGGGTCGGGTAGCGCATCAAACAGACGCAGCAAACCCGCCGCCACCCATTGAAGCCGTCACGTCGGCCCGGCCACTGCGGCCTGCACACGCGTCTTCCACAGCGACACCAGCACGCCGCCGGCAATCAGACCGAAGGTCACCGTGAGTGAGATCACCGGCGGGATCTTGCCGACGATGCCGACCAGGAAGATCTTCGAGCCGATGAACACCAGCACCAGGGCCAGCGCGAACTTCAGGTACTTGAAGCGATGGATCATCGCCGCCAGCGCGAAGTACAGCGCCCGCAGACCCAGGATGGCGAAGATGTTGCTGGTGTAGACGATGAACGGGTCGGTGGTGATGGCAAAGATGGCCGGCACCGAGTCCACCGCAAAGACCAGGTCAACAAACTCCACCAGCACCAGCGCCAGCAACAACGGCGTCGCAAAGCGCGCTAGCTTGCCCGTTGCCGGGTCGTTCTCGCGCACCCAGAAGGCATTGCCGCGCAAGCCGTCAGTCAGGCGCATGTGGCGCTTCAAGAACTTCAACAGCGGGTTGTTGGCGATGTCCGGCATGTGGTCGGCAATGACCCACATCTTGATGCCGGTGAAGATCAGGAAGGCGCCGAACAAGTACAGCACCCAGCTGAACTGGCTGACCAGCGTCGCGCCCAGCCCGATCATGATGGCGCGCAGCACGATCACCCCCAGGATTCCCCAGAAGAGCACCCGGTGCTGGTATTGCCGTGGAATCGCAAAAAAGCTGAAGATCAGCGCGATGACGAAGACGTTGTCCATCGACAGCGACTTCTCGATCATGAAGCCGGTGTAGTAGTGCATGCCACTCTGCGCGCCCAGGTACCACCAGACCCAGGCGCCAAAGAGCAGTGCCGCGCTGATGTAGCCGGCTGAAAGCAGCAGGCTCTCACGCACACCGATCTCGTGGTCGTCCTGGTGCAAAACACCCAGGTCAAAAGCCAGCAGCGAGACAACGATGCCGACGAAGGCAAGCCACACCCAGACAGGCTTGCCCAGGAAATCGGCTGCAAAGAAGGGGATCAGCGGTTCCATGGCGGCGGCTCAGCGCATCGCGGCCAGTGCGGTGCCGACACCACACAGACCGCCCACCGCGCCGAGCAGGGCCAGGTCACGCGGCTCGTTGCCAAGGCGCCAGGCATGGACCGTGACGGCGAACATCGTGGCCGTCATGATGGCGAAGAGAAGAACGGCGGTGTGCATGGGCTGGGTTGCTGATGAAAAGAGGGTGGATGGTCGGCCGGTCTGGCGTCGAGATCAACCAGCCACAGCGTGAGCGCAGGTTCGTCATTTCAGAAGTCAGCCTCGCGTCGTGACGCGAGGCCGCGACGCCGACGCTGCCGATCAGCTGCACGGCGGGCAGATGGCGGCGACGCCGACGCTGCCGACCTTGCATCAAGTCTGATCAGATCAGCGCGCCGGCCAAGCTGCGGGTGGCCGCAGTCGCAGCCGCGTCAGGCTGGCCATCGATCAAACCGCCCGGGTTGCGAACGAGCAAAGTGCCAAAAGGCAGCGCACGACCAACCAGCTGAGTGCATAGAACAGGTTCGTCTGCCACTTGATTGAGCCGCAGGCGGCCGTCTTCGGCTGCGTCGGGTTCGAAGAAACCAGGTTCGGCCAGCCATAGACTTCGTCTTTCCAGAAATGAGATCTGCATGCTGAACTACCGCCACCTGTACTACTTCTGGGTCGTCACTAAAGAGGGCGGCTTCGCCCGGGCAGCCGAGCGGCTGGACATGGCCGTGCAGACCATCAGCGCCCAGGTGCGGGAGCTTGAGAAGGCGCTCGGCCACCAGTTGCTCAAGCCGGCCGGCCGTGGTGTGGCCATGACCGAGGCGGGACAGGCCGCCTTTGCACGAGCCGAAGAGATATTCCAGCTCGGCCAGGTGATCCCTGATGAAGTGCGCGAGGCCGCCAGTGGCAAGGTCGCCCGTCTGGCCGTCGGCATGTCCGACGGCATTTCCAAGCTGGCCGCGCACGCGCTACTGCAGCCCGTGCTGGCCACGCCATCACTTCGGCTGGTGTGCCACGAAGGCGAATTCGAGCAGTTGCTGGCCGAACTGGCGCTGCACCACCTGGACCTGGTGCTGGCCGGGCAGCCGGCCCCACGCAATCCGAACCTTCGCCTGAGCAGTGAACGGCTGGTCGAATCGAAGGTGGCTTGGTACGGGCCCGCCGCCCATGTGCACAAGGCGGATGTGGAGCAGTTTCCACAATCGCTGAACCGGCTGCCGGTGCTGCTGCCCACCGGCCACTCGGCGTTGCGCCCGGCACTGGATCGCTGGTTCGAGGCCCAGGGATTGCGGCCGCGCATCGTCGGTGAGTTCGAAGACAGTGCGCTGCTGGCGGTGTTCGCGGCACGCGGAATGGGGGTGTTTCCGGTCAGCCGATTCGGTGCCGATGACGTGGGCCTGATGCGCGGGCTGCGCTTGCTCGGGCGCTGCGATGACGTGAAGGAAGAAATCCACGCCATCCGCTCACGCCGTGGCCAGCACCACCCCCTGGTGCTGCAGGTCATCGCCGCTGCGCGGTCGTGAGCGCTGCCGCGCTTGCTGGCGGCCGGACAGCAGCAACGAAGCCGGCGTCTGCCGGCTCATCAAGACCTCAATGGCAGCCGTTGAAGGCCACACATCACCACCGGCCTCAAAGCCACTGAACCATCGGGCAAAGCGGTGCTGCCATGAAACCAGCGTCGGCAAAGGCGAACCCTCCGACTTGCCGGCGACAACCGGTTTGCGTGCGGTTTCAGTCAGCCCGGCACCGGCGCAGCGATCATCGGGGCACCGCCAGCTGCACAAAGCCCGGCCAATGGGTGGATGCGCGGCTGTCTTCAAGCCTTGTTCGGCGCTTGATCCGGCCCACACACACCGCCGCACCGCCAGGCGGCGAGCCTGGCTGCCTGGCGGATGCCAGCCGCCCCGGCCCGCCCCGCCCCGCTCCACCCGCTCCACCCGCACCTTCCCGACCCTCCCCGCCCCTCCCGCCCCTCCCACCGATCCAGGACTGCCATGGCCCGCACCCCGCACCGTGAACGCCACCGAACCGACCGCATCGGCTGGCTGCGCGCCGCCGTTCTGGGCGCCAATGACGGCATCGTGTCCACCGCCAGCCTGGTGCTGGGCGTGGCGGCGGCCGGCGCCAGTCAGCACAGCCTGCTGGTCACCGGCGTGGCGGGCCTGGTGGCGGGCGCGATGTCGATGGCCGCGGGTGAGTACGTGTCGGTGCACTCGCAAGCCGACACCGAAAAGGCCGACCTGGCCCGCGAGCAGGCCGAGCTGCAAAAAGACCCGGCCGCCGAGCAGCGTGAACTGGCGGCCATCTACGCTGCGCGCGGGCTGGACGCGGCGCTGGCCCAGCAAGTGGCCGGGCAGTTGATGGCGCATGACGCGCTGGGCGCCCATGCGCGCGACGAACTGGGCATTTCCGCAACCATGAGCGCGCGGCCGCTGCAGGCGGCACTGGCGTCGGCGGCCAGCTTTGCCATCGGCGCCGCGTTGCCATTGGCGGTGGCCGCGCTGGCGTCGGCGCCCACCCTGGTGGGCTGGGTGGTCGGCGCATCGCTCACCAGCCTGGCCGTGCTGGGCCTGATCTCGGCGCGGACCGGCGGGGCAAATTTGCTGACGGGCGCCTGGCGCGTCACGCTGTGGGGTGCGCTGGCGATGGCCATCACCGCCGGTGCGGGCAGGCTGTTCGGTGCAGCGGGCTGAGAGGGTGTTGACAGCGGCGCACAAAACAAAACGGGCCCGCAGCAAAAACCGCGGGCCCGTTGATTCAATGCGCTTGTCTGGGGTGGCTGATGGGGCTCGAACCCACGACAACAGGAATCACAATCCTGGACTCTACCAACTGAGCTACAGCCACCGCTGAGCCGCGCAGTATACCCACTCAGGGTTTGGCGTTGGCCGATGCGGCGGCAGCGGCGGCCACCGGATCGACCCGTTTCTCCACCTTGTAACGCGCGCTCAGCGCCTGGTAATACGCCTCGGATTCAGCCCGCGCCCAAGACTGGCCGTATTGCGCCTGCAAAGCGTTGTCCTGCTCGGGTTTGAGCTCACGCGGCAGCACCCGGTCGATGCGGGCCACCAGATAACCCTGGCTGGCCAGCGACACGCCCACCACTGCCGGCAGCCTGGCCACATCGGCCGCCAGCACCGCCTCGAGTGCGCTGCGTGGCAAGCCCTCGGGTTGGGCGCGCGACACGGTGGCCGCTGTGCTCAATGCAACGCCAGTCGATGCCGCGCCGGTCAAGGCGCCGCTGGCCGCATCGGCTTTGAGCTGCACCAGCCGGGCCTCACCGTCTTTGCGGGCCAGCGCCTCGGCCTGCGTGGCCACCAGGCGCTGGCGCACCGCGTCGCGCACCTCGGCCAGCGGCAGCGTGCGGGCCGGCTGGTGCTGCACCACGTGCGCTGCGGCCAACATGTTGGGGCCCACGTCCACCGCATCGGTGTTGCGCTTGTTCTTGACGGCGTCGTTGCCAAACACCGATTCCAGCAATTTGGCGGATGCCAACGGCCCGCTGGCGCCCGGTGCCGGCGCACGCCGCACGGTGGCGCTGCGCTTGTCGAGCTTGAGCTTGTCGATCACCGGTTGCAGGCTGTCGGACTGCTCGTAGACAGTGTTGGTGAACTGCTCGGCGGCCTCGGCCCAGCGCTTGGTGGCCAGCTGCTGGCGCACCTCGTCCTCGATGCTGGAGCGCACCGCGTCAAACGGCTTTTTCTCGCCGCCGCGCACCGCGTCAAGCTGGATGATGTGGAAGCCGAAATCCGACTCGACGACGCTGCTGATCTCACCCGGCTTCATCGCAAACGTGGCGTCGTCAAACGGCTTGACCATCGCGCCCCGGCCAAAAAAATCAAGGTCGCCACCCAACGCGGCCGAGCCGGGGTCGTCGGAGTTTTTCTTGGCCAGCTCGGCAAACGCGGCCGGCGTCTTGCGCACCTCGGCCAGCAGTGCGTCGGCCCGGGCCCGGGCTTTTTGCCTGGCATCCGGCGCGGCGTCTTTTTCGGCCTTGATCAGGATGTGGCGCGCCCGCCGCTCTTCGGCCGCGGTGTAGCGGCTGGCGTTCTCGGCGTAGTACTTGCGCAGGTCGTCCTCGGGCACCGGGATGCCCTTTTTGATCGCTGCCAGATCGAGCAGCACGTAGTCGATGGTGGCCTGCTCAGGCGCCCTGAAATCGGCCTCGTGCGATTTGTAGAAGGCCTCGATCTCGGCGTCGCTGGGGTTGACCTTGGCCAGATAAGCCTGGGTGTCGAACCGGGTGTAGTGGATTTCACGGCGCTGCAGCAGCGCGTCCAGCGCCGGCCCCACGGTGGCCGGCGGCGCCAGCACCGAGCCGGTGATGCCGCCCTGCACCTGTTGCAGCGACAAATCCTGCCGCAGCCGGGCGGCAAAAATCTCCGAGCTCATGCCCTGCGCGGCCAGCAGGTCTTTGTTCACGCTGCCGTCGGCATTGCGCAAGCTCGCAAATTGCGGATCGCTGGCAAACAGCCGCTGCAGCCGCTCGTCCGACACCGCCAGGTGCAGCTTGTCGGCCGCCGTGGCCAGCACCCGCTCACGCACCAGGGCGTCCAGCGTCTCGGCCCGGGCGGCCGGTGAATCAAGCGTCTTGATGTCGATGTTGGGCGCTTGCTGTCGCACCCGGGCCACCTGCTGCTGGTGGCTGGCGTCCCACTCGCCCTGGGTGATGGCCTGGCCCGCCACCTTGGCCACCGTGGTATTGCCACCCTCGGTGAATTTGGAATAGCCCTGCACGCCAAACACCACAAACGACGGGACGATCAGGATCAGCAACAAAAACTGCAGCAACCGGGTGTGCGAGCGGACAAATTCAAACATGGTGGCTATCTCGGGGGGCGCGCGGGCCAAACCCCTGATTCTACGGTCGGCGCTGGCAGCGCAGCAGCACAACCAGGCCCGCTGCGGTGGTGGGTGCTGACGGGCTCGAACCGCCGACCTACGCCGTGTAAGGGCGCTGCTCTACCAACTGAGCTAAGCACCCGCAGCCTTGCCCGCCCAGCCGTGCACCGGTGGCCGGCGCACGGCGGGGCATCTTTCAATTCACAAAATCCTTCAAGCCCTTGCCGGCGCGGAACTTGGGCACCTTGGCGCTCTTGATGTTGATGGCCGCGCCGGTGCGCGGGTTGCGGCCGGCACGGGCGGCGCGCTTGGTGACGGCAAACGTGCCAAAGCCGAC
>JANMKO010000040.1:0-1680 GCA_031372085.1 Betaproteobacteria bacterium | reverse complement strand
CCCAGCGGCGCGCTGCCGGTGAGCTGCTGCAGGGCCGCCATGCCGGTGCGCAGGTGGTCACGCTCCAGCGCCTCGTCGATGCCCTGGTAGTTGATCCAGCGCCAGCCATGGCAGGCGATCTCATGGCCCAGCGCGACGAAGGCGGCGGTCACGTCGGGGCAGCGCTGCAGCGCCATGGCCACGCCAAACACGGTGAGCGGCAGGCAGCGGCGCTCAAACTCACGCAGGATGCGCCACACGCCCACCCTGGCGCCGTATTCGTAAATGCTTTCCATGCTGAGGTGGCGGGCGGCATAGGCCGGCGGGCTGGCCATCTCGGACAAAAACTGCTCGCTGCCGGCGTCACCGTGCAGCACCGAGTTTTCACCGCCCTCTTCAAAATTGAGCACAAATTGCAGCGCCACCCGGGCCTGGCCCGGCCACTGGGCCAGCGGCGGGTGGGCGCCGTGGCCGCGCAGGTCGCGCGGGTAGCGCGGGTAGTGCGGCGCCGGGTGGGCGGCGGCGGGGTGGGGCAGCGCGGCAGGCGCAGCACCAGCGGGTGGTTCAAAGGGCATGGCGGGATCAACCTTTGGGCAGCAATGCCGCAGACAGATCGGTGGTGTGCGGATCGAGCCGCAGATTGCGCTCAACACTGGCAATGTGCCCGGCCATCAGGCTGGCAGCGCCGGGGCCATCGCGCCGCGCCAGCGCATCGACGATCTGCACATGCTCTTGTTGCGAGTGCTCGGCCGAGTGCGCCGACTGGTACATCAAGGCGATCAGCGACGACCGGCTGAGCAAATCAGCCAGCAGCTGCGCCAGCACCTCGTTGCCCAGCAGGCGCGCCAGCACCGCATGAAAATCAGCCAGCAGCCGGGTGCGGCCCGGCACATCGGTGCGGGCAATGGCTGCGGCCTCATCGCGCAGGTGCTCACGCAGCTCGGCAATCTGGGCGTCGGTGATGCGGCTGGCCAACTGCTGGGCCATCGCGCTTTCGACCATCACCCGCACCTCAAACACCTGGCGCGCCTCGTCCACGCTGGGCATGGCGACGCACGCGCCGCGGGCCGGCGACAGCGTGACCAGGCGGTCGCGGCTGAGCTGGTTCAGCGCCTGGCGCACCAGCGTGCGCGAGACCGCAAAGATGTCGGCGATCTTTTGCTCGGCCAGCTTGGTGCCGGGCATCAGGCGGCGCTCGATGATGGCGTTGGTGATCGACGCCACGATGCGCTCTGTCGCCCCGGCCGGCACCGGCCGGGACGTGGCAGCGGTGGCGGTTGCGGATGTGGTGCGAGGGGCGGAGCGACGGGCCATGGATTTAAGGGCTTGGGCGGCTTGCAGTGTAATCCAAAGTGTATACACTGAAAGCGCAATCAATCCTGCTTTTTGCGCGATCCACACCAAAGGACAAACGATGGGCCATTTGAGTACCCACGTGCTTGACACGATGCACGGCTGCCCAGCGGACGGCATGGCGGTGGTGCTGCAACGCATCGATACCGGGCAGACGGTGACGCTGCAATCGTTCATCCTCGACGCCGACGGCCGCCACCCGGGCGGGGCGCTGCTGGACGCGGCGGCGATGGCGGCGGGCCGCTACCGGCTGCTGTTCTCGGTGGCGCCGTACTTCCACAGCCGGGGCATCGTGCTGCCCGATCCGCCCTTCATCGACCAGGTGCAAATTGATTTTGGTATCGCCGA
>JANMKO010000020.1:0-5880 GCA_031372085.1 Betaproteobacteria bacterium | reverse complement strand
GGCCGCAAGATCATCGTCGACACCTACGGCGGCGCCTGCCCGCACGGCGGCGGTGCGTTCTCAGGCAAAGATCCGAGCAAGGTGGATCGCTCAGCCGCCTATGCCGCACGCTACGTGGCCAAGAACATCGTGGCTGCCGGCATTGCGCGGCAGTGCCAAATCCAGGTGGCGTACGCCATCGGCGTGGCCAAGCCGATGAACGTGACGGTCTACACCGAAGGCACGGGCGTGATCCCCGACGAGCGCATTGCCATGCTGGTGCAAGAGTATTTCGACCTGCGGCCCAAGGGCATCATCCAAATGCTGGATCTGCTGCGGCCGATTTACCAGAAGACGGCGGCTTACGGCCACTTTGGCCGAGAAGAACCAGAGTTCACGTGGGAGCGAACTGACAAAGCTGCGGCGCTCCGCGCCGCAGCCGGGCTGTAAGCCCGCCGCGCGCAGCGCGGTTTGGCAGTTCGCAGGGAGTGGCTAACTTCGCGCCAGCGAAGTTAAGACCCGGTAGGGTCGGCCACTACCAAATGAACACCCGGCTTAGCCGCTGATCAGGCCTCGCCGCTCGCAGCGCGGTTTCTCCTCCCTCGCCGCGCGCAGCGCGGTTTCTCCGCCCTCGCCGCGCGCAGCGCGCCTAGTCAGCTCGCACCACACGATGTCCGGTTTCAGCGGGCCATCACGTCCGGGTAGGCAGGGAGGGTTTGCCGTGCTGCAACCACCTGACGCCGACGGCCCTGTGCACGACGCTCTTTGACGGCTGGGGCTTCGGCCTGTGGGGCCAGGTGGGGCCGGCCGCCCGGTTGGCGGCAGCCAAGCCAACACCGCGCCAGGCCGATCATTCAACCGCTTTTTCGGAGACCCACGCCATGGACAACGCCACCGTGATGCTGCTGTTTGGCTGCGTCTTGTCACTGATCGCAATCCTCGGTGGCGGGTTCGAGGTTCAATACCTGAAGATCCCGACCGTGGGCCGAGTGCCACGCTGTCTTGCCGGTGCCTTCGGCATCGTCTTCATCGGCATGGGCGTCGGCGCTGCCGACCAGCGCAAACAGCGCCTTGATGTGCCGCCGGTGGCGCAGGCCATGGTGGTGGCCCCAGCGCCGGTGTCATTCACCGTCAACACCCAGCTTTCAGGCAACCAGGTCAGTGAGCAATCCACCATCCTGGTGAACAGCAAGGTGGTTGGCCAGCTGGCTGTGAACAAGCACTACCCCGATGCCATGATCTCGGTGGACGTGCCGGCGCCGGGCCGCTACTCGTACACGATAGACGCACGCATCGTCGTCAATGAAGGCGGCCAGCTGGTTGAGCGTGCCGGCGTCGGGCAGGGCATGATCGACGTGGCAGCCGGCAAGCGGTTCGAGCTTCAGTACGCTGAAAGCGGCAACACCATCGTGGTGGCCCTGGCAGAGTAAGTCAGCGAGGGCCATCGGGCCATCGGGCCGCCTCCCCGCCTCCCCGCCTCCCCGCCTCCCCGTCGCGTCATCACCCCGTCGCGCCATCGCGCCATCACCCCGTCGCGCGAAACCCCGTCGCGCCGGCACCCCATCAGCGCACAAGCTGCGGGCTGGCTGACCCCAGCGCCCCGCCCATCCCCAACTTGAATGAAGGCCGGCTGGCCGGCGCGCGGCCGGTCATGCGTCAATGCAGGTCAGCCCTCCCGCTTGCCTGCCATGACCGCCTTGAACCTGGCCCCGTTGATCCAGCAAGTCGCCGCCGGCGACCGCAGCGCACGCGACGCGCTGTTTGCCGCCGCCTACCCCGAGTTGCGCAAGCTGGCCCGGTCGCGGCTGCGCAGTGGCGGGCGCAACACCTTGCTCGAGACCACCGCGCTGGTGCATGAGTCGTACCTGCGGTTCTTGAGCGCAGCCCACCTGCGCATCGCCGACCGGCAGGCATTTTTTGCCTACGCGGCCAAGGTGATGCGCTCGGTCATCATCGATTCAGTGCGTGAGCGCCAGGCCGAGCGGCGCGGTGGTGATCTGGTGCAGGTGACGCTCGACACCCAGGCCGGCGCTGATGGGCCGGCCGGTGAGGCCGAAATCCTGCATGTGCACCAGGCGCTGATGGTGCTGGCGCAGGCCGAGCCGCGGCTGGCCACGGTGGTGGAGATGCGCTACTTTGGCGGCTACGGTGAGTTGGAGATCGCCGACGCCCTGGGCCTGACCGAGCGCACCGTGCGGCGCGACTGGGACAAAGCCCGGCTGCTGCTGATGACGGCGCTGCAGCCGTAACCGCAGCCGCAGCCGGAGCCAAAACCGTTGTGGGAAGCGCACGCGCGTGTCCGGTCTTGGCGGCGGCTTGCGTCTGTTCAACACCCAACCGCCCGGCATTGCCCACGCCAACCCCCATGACCGCGCCCACGCACCTTGCCGCCACTGAGTTGTCCGCCCTCAGCCGCCTGCTGGACGAAGCGCTTGATCTGGCGCCCGGCGCCCGGCCGGCCTGGCTGGCGGCGCTGCCGGCAGCGGCCCGGCCCTGGCGGGCGCTGCTGGCTGAGATGCTGGCGGCGCACCAGTCTGGCCAGCATGTCGGCTTCATGGCCGACGGCCCGCGCTGGGCCGGCCACCACGCCGACACCGCCGAGACCGCTGCCCAGCCCGGTGACCCGGTGGGCCCGTACCGGCTGCAACGCCTGCTGGGCCAGGGCGGCATGTGCAGCGTCTGGCTGGCCGAGCGGGCCGACGGCGCGCCCAGCCGCAGCGTGGCGATCAAGATGCCGCTGCTGCACTGGCGCTCATCCAGCCAGATCGCGCGCTTTGAGCAAGAGCGTGAGGTGCTGGGCCGGCTCAACCACCCGCAGATCGCCCGGTTGTACGACGCCGGTGTGGCGCTGACGCCGGTGTGGCGCTGACGGGCCAGCCCTACCTGGTGATGGAGCATGTGGCCGGCCAGCCCATCACCGACGCCTGCAATGCGCTGCAAATGGGCGTTGCCGCCCGGCTGCGCGTTTTTTTGCAGGTGCTGGCCGCCGTGGCCCATGCCCATCGGCATCTGGTGGTGCACCGCGACATCAAACCATCCAATGTGTTTGTGGACGGGCAAGGCCAGGTCAAGCTGCTTGATTTCGGCATTGCCAAGCTGCTGCACACGCCAGCCGATGCGGCGGCCGCCAGCCCGCTGACACGCGACGGCGGCAACGTGATGACGCCGCGCCACGCCGCGCCCGAGCAAATCGACGGTGGGCCGATCTCCACCGCCACCGATGTCTACGCCCTCGGCGTGCTGCTGTATCAGTTGCTGGCCGGCGCACTGCCGCATGCCCAGGCCCAGCGCTCGGTGGCGCACGCCGTGCACGCGGTGCTGCACAGCCTGCCGCTGCCACCCAGCCAGGCGCCGCTGGGCGGTGACGTGCCAGCCCGGCGCGGCGCAGCGCATGCCGCTGCGCTGCGTGCGCAACTGGTGGGTGATCTGGACACCATCGTGCTCAAGGCGCTGCGCACCGCACCGGCTGAGCGCTACAGCTCGGCTGAGCGCATGGCCGACGACATTGCCCGCCACCTTGAGCACCGGCCCATCGCCGCCCGGCCGCCATCGCTGGGCCGGCGCTTGCAGCTTTTTGTGCGGCGCCACCACCAGGCGGCTGCCGCCGGCGCCATCGGCGGCGTGGCTGCGCTGTTGCTGGCCGGCCTGCTGGGGCTGCAACACGCCCGCACCGCTGACCAGCAAGCCCGGGCCGACGCGGTGCGCGAGTTCATGCTCGACATGGTGGAGTCGGCCGAGGCCGACGAAGCACAGCCCGGCATCGAGACCACTGGCCGGCAGATGGTGGCAGGCGGCCTGCGCCGCGCCCATGACCGGTTTGTCAGCCAGCCGCTGCTGCTGGGCGAGGTGCTGGGCGCACTGGGCCGGATGTTTGAGCGCTTTGGCGATGACCAACAGGCCCAGGCCGCACTCACCGAGTCCGCCGCGCTGCTGGACGCCCATGCGCCGGCCGACGACCCGGCGCGCAACAAGACCCGGGTGCAACTGGCCAACCGGGCGCTGGCGGCCAATGACCCGGCGCGCGCCCAGGCGCTGGCCCGCACGGCCCTTGACGCCTGCGGCCGGCCCGACGCCGAATGCGCCAAGGCCCGGGCCTATGCCAGCGCGCTGCTCGGCAACCTGGCCTCACGCCAGGGCCGTTGGCCAGAGGCGGTGCTGCTGATGCGCGAATCGGTGGCGCATACCTCACGCGGCTTTGGTGCGCGCCATGCCGAAACCGCCCTGGCCTGGCACGACCTGGCCTTGATCGCCCGCGATGCCGGTGATCTGCAAGAGGCTGACCGTGCGCTGGCCCAGGCGGCGCTGCTGGCCGAGCAAGTGGTGCTGCACCGCCGCGACCGCACGATGCTGCAACGCAGCCAGGCAGTGATGGCACTTGACCTGGGCCGTTACAGCGCGGCGCGGGCGCAGCTGCTGGGCCTGATCGCCAGCCCGGCTGACCGCGCCGAACGCGCGTTGCAATGGCGCTTGCTGGCGAATGCCGAGCTGGCACTGGGCCAGGGCGACGCCGCGCTGGCCGCCGCTGAGCAGGCCCTGGCCCTGGCGCCGACATCAGCGCCCGAATCCGCAGCCGCATCCGCATCCGCAGTCGCAGCGGCCTCCACATCCACATCCACAGCCACAGCCGCACCAACATCCGCATCTGCATCCGCATCCGCATCCGCATCCGCATCCGCAGCCGCAGCCGCAGTCGCAGCGGCCGATGCTGAAGCCGATGCCGCCAACGTTGACCCGGAAACCCTGTTTGCCCACCAGGCCCATGCCCGCGCGCTGGGCCTGCTGGGCCGCAGCGCACCGGCGCTGGCCGAGCTGCGTGCGGTGCTGCAAGGCCTGCCGGCCACCGGCTACGGGCCGACATCGGTGCCGGCGCTGCGGGCGCAGCGCTATTTGGCCGAGCTGCTGGCCCAGCACGGCGACGCGCCAGCGGCCTGGGCCGAGAGCGAGCGCGTGGTGGCCACGCTGGCGCTGCTGTCAACCCAGGGTGCCAACACCGCCATCGAGCTGGGCCAGACGCTGGACCTGCAAGGCCGCATCCAGCACACCCTGCACCACCCCGCCGAGTCGGCCGCGCTGCACCGCCGCGCCGGTGCGCTGCTGCGCCGGCAACTGCCCGCCACCCACCCGCTGCTGGCGCGCAATGCGCAGGGGCTGGACCAGGCGCGGCTGGCAGCGGCGGCGGCCCCCGCCACCCTTTGAGCTTGCCCACCCCCAGGAGGACCCGATGCAACCCGACAAAAACCCCACCCGCCTGCCCGCCAGCGGGCTGACCGCTGCGGCTGGCAGTGCGCACGCCAACCGGCTCGCACCCACACCCCAGCCCGCATCCCAACCCGCACCCACACCCACACCCGCGCTCGCACTCGCACTCGCGATCACAAGTGCCACGGCCACCGCCACCCCCGTCGTCACGGCCGCCGTGGCGGCCTTGGCAGCCTTGGCCGCCGTCACGCTGGTGGTGCTGGCCGGCTGCTCATCGACGGCCAAAGACTGCACCGCCCGGCTACCCACCAGCGGCCCACCGGCCCAGAGCTTCATCACCGTGCTGCGCAGCCTGGAGCAGGCCGGGCTGGTGGTGCAGGCGGTGAGCGCCACCGGCCAGGTGACGCTGGCGCCGAATCACCACTGCCGGCCGCCGCCAAAGCAGACCCTGGACGCACTGCGCAGCAAAGCCGTGCAAGCGCTGACCGACCGCGACTACAGCGACGCCGCCTGCGGCGAGCCGCCCATCGTCATCGCCCAAGCCTGCTTGCAGTGACGCACTGACCGAAGCCGGCGGCTGCGGGCGGCGCGGCTGTGCCGCCGCCCGCCGCCCGCCGCCCGCCGCCCGCCGCTGGCCACACGCGGTGCGCTGGCGGCAATCACCCACCGGCCGCCGGTGCAAAGCCGCGCAGCCGCATCAGC
>JANMKO010000014.1:0-3134 GCA_031372085.1 Betaproteobacteria bacterium | reverse complement strand
TCTGGCTGGTGCCTGAATGGGGCCTGGTGCGCACCGCCGGCCTGTGCGCCGCGCTCAATCTGCTGTGTGGCGGGGCGGCGCTGCTGCTGCCCGGCCCGGCGCCGGCCGATGCCGATGCCGATGCCGGTGCCGATGCCGATGCCGGTGCCGGTGCCGGTGCCGGTGCCGGTGCCGGTGCCGGCCCGTGCCCGGCCCCCACCCCGCCAGCCGGCGCACTGGCCACCCCACCGGCCGCTGCCACCACGCCAGCTGCTGCCACCGCGCCGGCTGCTGCCACCCCGCCGGCGGCCGCCGCCACCCTGGCCCGACTGGCGGCCACCGGCCTGCTGGGCATCGGCTACGAGGTGCTGGTGGTGCGGGTGATCAGCCAGGTGGCCGAGAACACCGTCTACACCTTTGCGCTGCTGCTGGCGGTGTACCTGGTGGGCACGGCGCTGGGCGCGGCGGGGTATGCCCGCAGCTGGGCCGGCAAGCCCGAGGCCGACCCGCAGCAAGACCCCCAGCACGACGCCCAGCAAGAACCCCAGCAAGACCGGCGCGCCGACCGCCTGCTGTGCGCGCTGGCGCTGGCCTGTCTGCTGGGCGCTGCCAGCCTGTGGGGAGCGCAGGCGATGCACGACGCGGTGCAGCACGCCCTGGGCCCCGGCATGGCCAGCGCGCTGGCGGCCGAGGCCACGCTGGCACTGGCGGCGTTTTTGGCGCCCACGGTGGTGATGGGCGCGCTGTTCAGCCACCTCAGCCTGCGTGCGCGGGCAGCCGGCGTGGCGCTGGGCCGCGCGCTGGGCGCCAACACGCTGGGCGCGGCCGCCGCGCCGCTGCTGCTGGGCGTGCTGGCGCTGCCGGCGCTGGGCGCCAAGGGGGCGCTGCTGGCGCTGGTGGCGGGCTATCTGGCGCTGCTGTCGCGGCGCGCCTGGGCGCGGCCCGGCGCATGGCGGGTGCCCGGGGCGTGGCGGGTGCCCGGCGCATGGCGAATGCCCGGGGCATGGCGAATGCCCGGGGCATGGCGAATGCCCGGGGCATGGCGGATGCCCGGCGCATGGGCGGTGGCCGGCCTGGCCGTCACGCTGGCGCTGCTGGCGCCGCCGCTGGTGTTTGTCGAGGTGCCTGACGGCGGCCGCCTCATCAGCTACCAGGACGGCGCGACGGCCGCCGTCAGCGTGGTCGAAGACGCCGCTGGCGTGCGCCGCCTGCGCATCGACAACCGCCAGCAAGAGGGCAGCAGCGCCAGCGGGGTGGCCGATGCGCGCCAGGCTTTTTTGCCGCTGCTGCTGCACCCGGCACCGCAGCGTGCGCTGTTTCTCGGCCTGGGCACCGGCGTGACGGCATCGGCGGCGGCCGAAGACAGCACCGTGCAGGTAGACGTGGCCGAGCTGCTGCCCGAGGTGATCCGCGCCGCCGCGTACTTCACCCCGGGTGCCGGCGGCGCGGCGCCAGACCCGGCGCTGAACCCCGGGCCACCGCCCGGCTGGCGGGCCGTCACCGCCGACGCCCGGCGCTTTGTGCGCGCCGCCGGGCCGGCTTATGACGTGATCGTCGCGGACAACGTGCACCCGGCGCGCAGCGGCACGGGCGCGCTGTACACGGTGCAGCACTTCCAGGCGGTGCGGGCCCGGCTGGCGGCGGGCGGCGTGTTTTGCCAGTGGCTGCCGCTGCACCAGCTGGATCTGGACACCCTGCGCAGCATCGTGCAGTCGTTCCGGGCGGTCTACCCCGGCGGCTGGGCGATGCTGGCCACGCACAGCCTGGACACCCCCGTGCTGGGCCTGGTGGCGCGGCTGGGCCACCGGCCTGGCACGGCCGCCGATAGCGTGGCCGACGCCACCCGCTTCAACCTGGGCCAACTGCGCCAGCGCGTGGCCGGCAGCGCGCTGGCGCCCCGCCTGGCCGATGTTGGGCTGGCCGATGAATGGGCGCTGCTGGGTGGATTTGTGGCCGGGCCGTCGGCGCTGGCGCAATTTGCCGGCGCCGCGCCGCCCAACACCGACGACCGGCCGGTGGTGGCCTACCGGGCACCGCGCATCACCTACGCGCCCGATTCGGCGCCGCGTGACCGGCTGCTGGCGCTGCTGGGCCAGCTCAAGATCGATCCGGCCGAGCTGGTGGCAACGGTCGAGCCGGCCAAGCCGGTCGGTCCGGTCGAGCCGGTCGGGCCGGTCAAGCCGGCAGAGCCGATCGCGCCGGCCGAGCCCGGGCCCGAGCCCGGGCCGGCTGCTGCCGAGCCGCAGCGCCTGGCGGCCTATTGGGCGGCGCGCGACGCCTTCATCGCCGCCGGCCACGGTGTGCGCCCGTCCGCCAACGCACAGGCCATGCTGGCCCAGGTGCAGGCGCCGCTGCTGCGGGTGCTGCACATCAGCCCCGACTTCCGCCCCGCCTACGACCCGCTGCTGCGCCTGGCGCTGGCGCTGGGCCGCACCGACCCGGCGGGCGCCCGGGCGCTGCTGGCCGCGCTGGTGTTGGCCCAGCCGGCGCGGCCCGAGGCGGCCGCCGCACTGGGCCAACTCCTGCCCGCCCACTGACCAGCCAGTGTCCACCCACTGTTGGCCCAATGACGGCCCACTGACGACCCGCTGACGACCCGGAACAGCCCGCCGCCCGCCGGTCATTTCAAGCCTTTGGCCCGCATCGCCCGCCGCAAGAATCCGTTTGAGAGGACTTGCCGCACATGAAACCCCTGCTCGTCACCTTGGCCCTGGGCGCGCTCACCGCCGCCTGGCTCGTCACCACCCACCCGGCCCAGGCGGCCACTGACAAACTGCTGCTCACCGGCGGCGTCAGCAGCATCGACGGCGCAGCCGGCGGCGGCTTGACGCCCTGGGCGGTGATCGGCAGCAATGCCACCGCTGGCCAGTGGGGCGCCAGCGTCTTTGCCACCCGGGTGGCGACGCAGGACTACCGCCTGCACCTGGGCGGCGTGGCACTGGCCTGGGACGAGCGGGTGGAGCTGTCCTTCGCCCGGCAAGACTTCGACACCGGCGCCACCGGCGCGGCGCTGGGCCTGCCCGGGCTGCGGCTCAAACAAGACATCGTCGGCGTCAAACTGCGGCTGGCCGGTGACGCGGTGCTGGACAGTGACCGGCTGATGCCCGCCGTCTCGCTGGGCGTCGAATCGAAGCGGCTCGACGCCGCCGGCCTGG
>JANMKO010000010.1:0-2892 GCA_031372085.1 Betaproteobacteria bacterium | reverse complement strand
GGCCCGCCTGGCGCCGGCCTGCGCAGGTTCTGCCATGTACAAGATTCCCTTCCTGGATTTGCCACCGCTGCGCGCTGCCGCCGGCACGGTGCGGTTGCCCGGGTCAAAAAGCATATCCAACCGCGTGCTGCTGCTGGCCGGCCTGAGCCAGGGCACCACCCACGTGCACGATCTGCTGGACAGCGACGACACCCGGGTGATGCTGGACGCGCTGCGCGCGCTGGGCTGCGGCCTGCACGCCCAGGCCGACGGCGCGCTGGCCGTCACCGGCCTGGGTGGGCGGCTGCAAGTTCATCAAGCCGCGTTGTTTCTGGGCAATGCCGGCACGGCGATGCGCCCGCTGGCGGCCGCGCTGGCGCTGCTGGCGGCGCTGCAAGGCGGGCGGTTTGAGCTGCGCGGCGTGCCGCGCATGCATGAGCGGCCGATTGGCGACCTGGTGGACGCACTGCGCCAGCTGGGCTGCGGGGTCGATTACCTCGGCAGCGACGGCTTCCCGCCGCTGGCGCTGCACGGCACGGCCGGCGGTGGGTTGCGCACCGGCGCCGAAATCCGGGTGCGCGGCGATGTGTCGAGCCAATTCTTGACGGCGCTGCTGCTGGCGCTGCCGCTGGCCTGCGCCGACGCGGCCGGCCCGCCGGGCGTGATCACCGTGGACGGTGAGCTGATCAGCAAGCCCTACGTTGAGATCACGCTCAATCTGCTGGCGCGCTTTGGCATCCGGGTCCAGCGCGACGGCTTTGCCCGCTTCACCGTGCCCTCCGGCAGCGGTTACCAAAGCCCGGGCGTGATCCATGTTGAGGCCGATGCCTCGTCGGCGTCGTATTTCATCGCGCTGGGCGCCATCGCTGCGGGTGCCGCCGGTCTAAATGGTGCGGCTGGTGCAACTGATGCCGCTGGCGCGGCTGGTGCGGCTGGTGCCACCACCGCCCCGCTGGTGATCGACGGGCTGGGGCTGGACTCGATCCAGGGCGACATCCGATTTGTCGACGCCGCCACCGCGATGGGCGCGCTGGTGCACGGTGAGCCGGGCCGGCTGACGGTGCGGCGCGGCGCCTGGCCGCTGCGCGCGATCACACTCGATTGCAACCACATCCCCGATGCGGCGATGACGCTGGCGGTGATGGCGCTGTACGCCACCGGCACCACCCGGCTGACCAACATCGCCAGTTGGCGGGTGAAAGAGACCGACCGCATCGCCGCCATGGCCACCGAGCTGCGCAAACTGGGCGCCACGGTGGTGGACGGCGCAGACTTCATTGAAATCACCGCGCCCGCGCCAGACGCCTGGCAAGCCGCCAGCATCCACACCTACGACGACCACCGCATCGCGATGTGCCTGTCGCTGGCCGCGTTCAACCCGCTGGTGGCCGCGCCCGGCACCGAGGTGGCGGTGCGCATTCTTGACCCGCAGTGCGTGGCCAAGACCTTTCCCGATTACTTCGAAGCGCTGTTCGCGGTGGCACAGACGGCCGACGCCGACATCCCGGTGATCACCATCGACGGGCCCACCGCGTCCGGCAAAGGCACGCTGGCGGCCACGGTGGCGGCGCACCTGGGCTGGCACCAGCTCGATTCGGGCCTGCTGTACCGCGCCACCGCGCTGGCCGCCCAGCGCCTGGGCGTGGCCGCCGACGACGAGCCCGGCCTGGCCCGGGTGGCCGCCGGGCTCGACCTGCGCTTTGACGGTGACCGCGTGCTGCTGGCCGGCGTGGACGTGGCCACCGAGTTGCGGCACGAGGCGGTGGGCGGCATGGCCTCACGCATCTCCACCTGGCCGGCGGTGCGCGGCGCGCTGCAGGCGCTGCAACTGGCCTTTCGCCGCCTGCCCGGGCTGGTGGCCGACGGGCGTGACATGGGCACGGTGATCTTCCCCGGCGCGCCGCTCAAGGTGTTTCTCACCGCCAGCCCGGCCATGCGCGCCGAGCGGCGGCATAAGCAATTGATTTCAAAAGGGATTTCTGCTAATCTCGCAGACCTTCGAGCCGATTTGGAAGCGCGTGATGAGCGGGACAAAAACCGTTTGATCGCGCCTCTCAAACCCGCCCAAGACGCGCTGAGCCTGGACAACTCGGGCCTGGACATCGAGCAATCGGTGGCCCAGGTTTTGGGCTGGTGGGCCCAGCGGGGGCCGTTTTCAGGTTCTGAAGCAGCCTGAAACGCGGCACCGTCCCTGCAAGCTCACCGCAACCCTGCACCCGCTTTTACCCAGGTTTCTCAACCCGCAGCCCCTGCGCTGCATCAACCCCCGCCGGCCTCCTCACACTTGGTTTTCGCCGGCACCAAGGACCCCACCTCAATGTCACAAATCTCGTTCCAGACCCAGGCCCGCATCCAGGCCCGCCCCGAAACCCCGGCCTACGCCGGGATGGAAAACTTTGCCTCACTGTTTGAAGAATCCCTGGCCAAAAGCGACCTGCGCGCTGGCGAGGTGATCTCAGCCGAAGTGGTGCGCATCGAGTTCAACCATGTGGTCGTCAACGCCGGCTTGAAGAGCGAGGCCTATGTGCCCATCGCCGAGTTCAAGAACGACCAGGGCGAGCTCGAAGTTGAAGTCGGCGACTTCGTCTCGGTGGCCATCGACGCCATCGAAAACGGCTACGGCGACACCATCCTGTCGCGCGACAAGGCCAAGCGCCTGGCGTCGTGGCTGTCACTTGAAGTGGCGCTGGACAGCGGTGACTTTGTCACCGGCACCGTCAGCGGCAAGGTCAAGGGCGGCCTCACCGTGCTGGTCAACGGCATCCGCGCCTTCTTGCCGGGCTCGCTGATCGACACCCGGCCGGTGAAGGACTTGAGCCCGTACGAAGGCAAGACGCTTGAATTCAAGGTCATCAAGCTCGACCGCAAGCGCAACAACGTGGTGCTGAGCCGCCGCGCGGTGGTTGAGGCGTC
>JANMKO010000008.1:0-7321 GCA_031372085.1 Betaproteobacteria bacterium | reverse complement strand
CGTGACTCAAGAATGGCCGCCAGCGACGCCGAGGCGATGCCCTTGCCGAGCGAGGACACCACACCGCCGGTGACGAAGACGTACTTGGTCATGTCGTGCAGCACCCTGGGGATGGCCCCGGGAGGGGCTCAGGAATGCGCTGTTGGTAAAGCGCGATTATAGGTGGGGGGTCGGGGCCGACCCCCGCAGCCACCTGCGCAATCGCCTGCGCAATGGCCAGCACACCGTCACGCCGCCAGCCGGCCGGTTTTGGCGTCCAGCACCACCTCGGGTGAATCGGCTTCAAGCTGGGTTTCACCGGCCAGATGGGCTTGCATGCGGGGCACGTCCAACTCATTGCACCACTTGGCCACCACCAACGTGGCCACGCTGTTGCCCACCAGGTTGGTCAGCGCACGGGCCTCGCTCATGAAGCGGTCAATGCCCAGGATCAGCGCCAGCCCGGCCACCGGCACATTGCCCACCGCGCTCAGGGTGGCGGCCAGCACGATGAAGCCCGAGCCGGTGACGCCGGCCGCGCCCTTGCTGGTGAGCAGCAGCACGCCCAGCAGGGTGATCTGCTGCATCAGCGACATGGGGGTGTCGGTGGCCTGGGCGATGAAGACGGCGGCCATCGTCAGGTAGATCGACGTGCCGTCGAGGTTGAACGAATACCCGGTGGGCACCACCAGCCCGACCACCGGTTTGCTGGCGCCCAGGTTCTCCAGCTTGGCCATGATGCGCGGCAGCACGCTCTCACTGCTGCTGGTGCCCAGCACGATGAGCAATTCTTCCTTGATGTACTTGACCAGGCGCCAGACCGAGAAACCGTGCAGCCGGGCGATGGTGCCCAGCACCACGAAGATGAACAGCAGGCAGGTGGCGTAAAAGGTGGCCATCAGCTGGCCCAGGCTCAACAGCGAGCCCACACCGTACTTGCCGATGGTGAAAGCCATCGCGCCAAACGCCCCGATGGGTGCCACCTTCATGATGAAGCCGACGATGCGGAACAGCACATGCGAGGTTTTCTCGATGAAGTCGAACACCAGCGTGCCGCGACCGCCAAAGGCATGCAGCGCAAAACCGAACATCACCGAGAACAGCAGCACCTGCAGGATGTCGCCCTTGGCAAACGCATCGACCACGCTGCTGGGGATCACATTGAGCAAAAAGTCGGTCGTGCCCACCATCTTGCCCGGCCCGGTGTAGGCCGCGATGGCCTTGGTGTCGAGTGCCTTTGCATCGATGTGCATGCCGGTGCCGGGCTGCACCAGGTTGACGATCACCAGGCCGATCAACAGCGCGAGTGAGCTGACCAGCTCAAAGTACAGCAGCGCCAGGCCGCCGGTCTTGCCCACCTTCTTCATGTCCTCCATGCCGGCGATGCCCACCACCACGGTGCAGAAGATGATGGGCGCGATGATCATCTTGATCAGCTTGATGAAGCCGTCGCCCAGCGGCTTCATCGCCTCACCGGTGGCGGGCCAGAAATGGCCCAGCAGCACGCCGATGACGATGGCGGTGATCACCTGCACATACAGCGACCGGTAAAACGGCCGGCGCGCGGTGGCAACGGGGGTGGCGGGGATGGGGGTCAGGGCCATGTCAGGGTTCCTCCGGGGGTGGGCGGATGATGCGCCGCTGGCCTGCATCTGACTTCCGTAGTTTCCACAACCGGTGGCCCGGCGGGCACGGCCTTCAGCCGGCCTGCATCGTGGCCAGCAGGGCCAGCACCTTGTCGGCGGTTTCGACGGGTTTTTCCATCGGGTAGAGGTGGGTGCCCTCAATCCAGGCCAGGCGCTCGCCGGCCAGTGCGTGCGCCGTGCCCAGCCCGCCCTGGCGCATCTCGGCCGACCGGGTGCCGGCAATAAAGCCCACAGGGCATTGCAGCGGGTGGCGGCGCAGCACCGTGCCCAGGTGGTGCGGCAGGGTGTTGTAGATGCGGGTTTCGACGGCGCGGTCAAAGGCCAGCACGGTTTTGCCGCCGCGCCGCTCGGTGCCGGCGGCGATGTAGTCGGCCAGCACGCCCGGCGCCCAGCGCGCAAACAGCGATTTGGCGCCGTAGTGCGCGGCCACCGCCTGGCGCGACGGCCACTCATGCCGGCGCGTCATCGACACCCGGCCGGGCCCCAGCCGATGCAGCAGCCGGCTGGTCTTGAGCACCTGCACGCTGTGCGCCCGCCAGCCGGTGATCACCGGCGAATCCAGCATCACCAGGCCGCGTGCCAGCTCGGGCCGCTTGCTGGCCGCCAGCAGGCTGAGCAGGCCGCCCAGTGAATGGCCCACCAGGTAGGCGCCCTGCGGCGCTTTGGCATCCAGAAAATCGATCAACTGGTCGCGCAAGCGGGGCCAGTTGCTGGTGACGGGGTAGTGCGGATCATGGCCAAATTTGTCAATCGCCAGCACCCGCCAGCCGGCCGCCCGCCACAGCTTGAACAGCTGGGCGTAGGTGCCCGCCGGAAAGCCGTTGGCATGCGAGAAGACGAGGGTGGGTTTTGGCATGGACGGGGCAGGTGGGCCGCAGGCGGCCGATGCTGCATTGTCCGGGCCTGGCATGCATCGGCGCGCCGGGCCTGTCGGCGTTTGGCGCGGCGGCCTTTCTTGAGGCCCGGTGGTCGCTGATGGTCAGGCGGGTGGAGGCGGCTGCCACTGGGCTGGTTGGCGGCTGCGGACCGATGGCCAACAGCCCAGTGCATGCAATGCCCCCTAAGTTCTGACGATGGCGCGTGGTGAGGCCGGGTTTGCCAGCGCGGACGCATGGCACGATGGTGATGCCGTCGTCGCGGTGCAACCCTGCAAGGAGAACTTGTTCATGTCAGCAACCATTTGCCAGTCAGCCGCGCCCACAGTGCGCACCACTTTGCCGGGCCTGTGCGCCATGACAACCGCGCTGCGTGCCCCGGTGGTGCTGCTAGCGCTGGCCGCAACTTGGCCCGCCAGTGCCAGCGCCCAGACCTGGCAGCTGACCGCCACCCTGCTGGCCAATGCCTTCATGACCTTTCCAGAGCCGGGCGCCGCGATCAGCCACAACGACAACCTGAACCTGTTGAACAAGCCCGCCGCAGCCCAGTTGCAGGCGCTGCATGCGCTGTCGTCTGTGCCCAACGGTGGCAGCGCAGAGGCCAGTTTTCTGGGGCGGGTGGGCCTGCTCAAGGCCCAGGCGGTGGCCGGCTTCCCATACTGCTGCACGGTCAACGGCCAGACGGTGACCACCGGCTACACCAATGCCACGGTGCAAGCCAGTTTTTACGACACGGTGATGGTGTCGGGCGCCGGCCTGGCGGTGGGCACGCCGGTGCAATACCGGGTCAATTTCGACATCAGCGGCACGATCAGCAGCCCGGCTTTTGAGATTGGCGGGCGCCTCAGTGCCGATGGCCTGGCCCAGGTGCGCCTGCGCGACACCCAGAGCAGCCGCGAGGTGTTGCTGAACTGGGATGCCACGCGAGACGCCACCGGCCGTTTCTCATTGACGCTGGACACCGAGGTAGGCCATGAACTGGGCCTGAGCGGCATGCTGTACGCCGGTGCCTACGTCGATGCCCATGCCGTCCTGGGCCGGGTGGCAACGGCCGACTTCTACCACTCGGCCGCCTACAGCCTGGCGCCGTCGGTGGCCGGGCTCAACACCCTGGGCGCCAGCGGGATCGACTTTCTGGCGCCGGTGCCCGAGCCAGCGGCCTGGGCGCTGACGCTGCTGGGGCTGGCCGGGTTGCTGGGGCGTCGGCGGCTCAAACGATGCGCTCACCCGGGTGGCTGATCTTGCGCATCGGCTCGTAGCGCGCGCCCCCCGTCACCAGCGGCTGGTTGGCGGCGCCGCCGTCCCAGACCGGGTCTTCGATGCTTTCGAACACCTCTCGCAGGCGCTGGCCCCAGGTGCTGTGGATCATCTGGAAGTACGGGTTCTGCTCGTCGATGCAGACGATCTGGTCACTTTTGAAGCTGCCCTCGCGGTAGACCAGCAAATCCAGCGGCAGGCCCACGCTCAGGTTGGATTTGAGGGTGGAATCCATCGACACCAGCGCGCATTTGGCGGCTTCGTCCAGCGGCGTGTCGGGCACCAGCACCCGGTCGAGAATGGGTTTGCCGTATTTGCTTTCGCCCACCTGAAAAAAGCAGGTCTCGCGCGTGGCCTCTATGAAGTTGCCGGCTGAGTACACCAAAAACAGCCGCATTGCCTCGCCCCTGATCTGGCCGCCAAAAATCATCGAGGCGTTGAAGTCGATGCCGGCGGCCCTGAGTGACGGGCCGTCCTGCTGGTACACCCGACGCACCGTTGCGCCCAGCACCCGTACCGCATCAAACATGCTGTCGGCGTTCCAGATGGTGAGCGCTGGCTGGTCGGGGCCGCGGTCGATTTTTTCCAGTTGCAAGATTTCGCGCACCGACTGGCTGATGCTCAGGTTGCCGGCCGACAGCAGCACCATGAAGCGGTCACCCGGGTTCTCGTAAACAATCATTTTGCGAAAAATGCTGATCTGGTCGATGCCGGCGTTGGTGCGCGAATCAGACAAAAAAACCAGGCCGGCGTTCAGGCGGATGCCGATGCAGTAGGTCATGGGGTGGGGGCAGGGGTTTGCAGGGATTTGAGACGGTACAGCGCCGCCTGCGCTTCGCGGGGCGTGAGGGCGTCGGGGTCGATCTCGGCCAGCGCAGCCGTCAGCGCAGTGTCCAGCGCCGATGGCTCGGACGCCAGCCGGTCTTGCGGCGGTGCAGCAAACAGATCCACCTGGGCGTCGCCCGCCCGGGCCTGGGCCTCCAGCGCCTCCAGTGTGTTGCGGGCCTGGCGCAGCAGCCCGGCGGGCATGCCGGCCAGCCGGGCCACCTGCACGCCGTAGCTGCGGCTGGCCGGGCCGGGCTCGATGGCATGCAAGAACACGATGTCACGGCCGCTCTCCACTGCCGAAACATGCAGGTTGATGGCCCGGTCATGCCGGGTGGGGAATGCGGTCAACTCAAAATAATGGGTGGCAAACAGCGTGAAGGCGCGGTTCTTGTCGTGCAGATGCGCGGCGATGGCGCTGGCCAGTGCCAAACCGTCAAAGGTGCTGGTGCCGCGGCCAATCTCGTCCATCAGCACCAGGCTGTGCTCGGTGGCGCCATGCACGATGGCTGCGGCCTCGGTCATCTCCAGCATGAAGGTGGACTGGGCGTTGACCAGGTCGTCGGCCGCGCCGATGCGGGTGTGGATGGCATCTACCGGGCCCAGCGTGCAGGCGGCGGCCGGCACAAACGAGCCCAGGCTGGCCAGCAGCACGATCAGCGCCACCTGGCGCATGTAGGTCGATTTGCCGCCCATATTGGGCCCGGTGATGATCAGCATGCGGGTGCGCGCGTCCAGCCGGCAATCGTTGGCGATGAAATCGGCGCTGCCACCGCTGCCGCCGGTTTCAGCCAGCCGGGCCTGCACCACCGGATGGCGGCCCTGGCTGATGTTGATGCAGGGCTGCGGCACAAAACGCGGCCGGCACCAGCCCAGCGTGGCGGCGCGCTCAGCCAGGCAGGCCAGCGCGTCCAGCCCGGCCAGCGCCCGCGCCAGCGCACCGAGGGCCGGCAAATCGGCTTGCAGCTGGTCTAGCAATTGCTCAAAAAGCTGCTTCTCGCGCGCCAGCGCCCGGTCTTGGGCTGACAGCGCCTTGTCCTCAAAGGTTTTGAGTTCGGGCGTGATGAAGCGCTCGGCGTTTTTCAGCGTCTGGCGGCGCTGGTAGTCGGCCGGCACCTTGGCCGCTTGCCCGGCACTGACCTCGATGTAGAAACCATGCACCCGGTTGAACTGCACACGCAGGTTGTTGATGCCGCTGCGGGCCCGCTCTCGCGCTTCAAGATCGAGCAAAAAAGCGTCGCAGTTCTGGCCGATGGCGCGCAGCTCGTCCAGGTCGGCGTCGTGGCCGGTGGCGATCACGCCGCCATCACGCAGCAGCACGGCGGGCTCGTCGGCGATGGCCGCCAGCAGCAACGCCAGCAGCGCGGGCGGCGGTTGCAGCGCGGTGGCCAGGGTGGCCAGCAGCGTGGCGGGTGGCGCGCTGGGGTCACCCGCCGGCAGCGCGGCGCGCAGCGTGGGCAGCACTTGCAGCGTGGCGCGCAGGCCGCTCAGCTCTCGCGGGCGCACCTGGCGCAGCGCCAGCCGGGCGGTGATGCGCTCAACATCGCTGACCTGGCGCAAGGCCTGGCGCAGCGGCTCGACGCCGTGGGCCGTGAGCGCGTCGATGGCGTCGTGCCGGGCGCTGGCCGCTGCGCGGTCGCGCTGCGGATGCGTCAGCCAGTGGCGCAGCCGCCGGCTGCCCATGCCCGTCTTGCAGCTGTCCAGCAGCGACAGCAGGGTGGGGCTGGTCTCGCCGCGCAGGGTTTGCGTCAGTTCAAGGTTGCGGTGGGTGACCGGCGGCAGATCGATCAATGACGAAGCCCGGGCCACATCCAGCGTGGCCACATGGGCCAGCGCCTGGCCCTGGGTGTGCTCGGCAAAGCTCAGCAGCGCGGCGGCCGCAGCCTGCGCCACCGGCAAATCCTGGGCATTGAAGCCCTGCAGCGACGCCACCTTGAGCAGGCTGCACAGCTTGCGCACGCCGAGTGCGGCATCAAACTGCCAGTCGGGCCGCTGGGTGCGGGCGGCGCGGTGCTGGTGCAGGGCGGGTGGCAGGCCGTTGGGCAAGCCCTTTTGCAGGGCGGTTTGCGCAGCGCCAGCCGACGGGCCGGCTTGCAGCGCCTGCGGCAGCAGGATTTCAGCCGGATCCAACCGCGCCAGCCAGCCGGCCAGCTCGTTTTCACCACACTCGGTCAGGCCGAGCTGGCCGCTGCTCAAACCCAGCCAGGCCAGGCCCCAGGTGGCGCGGTGCTGGGTGACAGCGCACAGCAGCGCATCGGCCCGGTCGTCCAGCAACTCACTGTCGGTGAGGGTGCCGGGCGTGACCACCCGCACCACTTTGCGCTCGACCGGGCCCTTGTTGGGCGATCCTGCGGTGGCCACGTCGCCCACCTGCTCGGCAATGGCCACCGCCTCCCCCAGCTTGATCAGCCGCGCCAGGTAGTTCTCGACCGAATGCACCGGCACGCCGGCCATCACCACCGGCTCACCGGCGCTCTGGCCACGCTGCGTCAGCGTGATGTCGAGCAGCCGGTTGGCCTTGCGGGCATCGTCAAAAAACAGCTCGTAAAAATCACCCATGCGGTAGAGCAGCAGGGTGTCCGGGAAGTCGGCTTTGATGCGCAGGTACTGGGCCATAACGGGGGTATGGGCTGGCGGGTCAGCGTGCTGCAGTCTGGTCGTCATGGTCTTGTTGGAGATCAGGCAGTTGGATTCGTCGGATCGAAGCCGGACTGCTCGGCCCAGGCGGTGAACAGGTCT
>JANMKO010000003.1:0-4420 GCA_031372085.1 Betaproteobacteria bacterium | reverse complement strand
AGGCGTTGCACACGCTGTCTTTGGCCGATGCGCCCATCCGGCAGGTGCCCAGGTTGTGCGTGCTGGGGTAGGGCGGCGTGCGAAAGCTCTTGATTGCGCCGGCCGCCTCATAGACCCGCTGGCCTTGCCGGAAGGCGTGCTGACGCATCGCGATGTCATTCGGGTGGTCATCAAAGTGCACATTGGGCGCGGCGCTGCCCCATTTGTCTTTGACGCTGCTGTTGAGCGTGACCCGGTTGGTTTCGCGCGGCATGTCCTCACCCACCAGCCACATGCCGGCCAGGTTGGTGTAGTTGTCCATGTACTCAGTGAACTCTGACCCCCAGCCGCCCGGGTTCAAGAAAGCGGCCATGAACGGGATGCCGAGTGCCAGTGTCTCCAACTCATAACCGCCGACGAAACCGCGCTTGGTGTCATGCACCGCTTCGTCGCGGATGATGCCGGCCATCGTGGTGCCTTTGTACATGTGCACCGGCTGCTTGAACATCGCGTAGACCGAGCCGGTCATGTGGCGCATGTAGTTGCGGCCCACCTGGCCCGATGAATTGGCCAGCCCGTCTTTGTACAGGCTGGACGCTGACAGCAGCAGCAGGCGCGGCGTCTCGATCGAATTGCCGGCGACGCAGACGATGCGGGCTTTTTGGCGCTGCTCCTGGCCGGCTTTGTCGAAGTAGACGACGCCGGTGACCTTGCCAGCGGCGTCGTGCTCAATGCGGGTGACATGGCTTTCTGGACGCAAATCCATGTTGCCGGTTTTTTCGGCCTTGGGCAGCTCGGTGTACAGCGTGGACCATTTGGCGCCGCTCTTGCAACCCTGGAAGCAGAACCCGAGCTGCAGGCAGCGCGCCCGGTCGTCTCGGGGCTGGCTGTTGATGGCCATGTTGCCGGTGTGCACCTCTTTGTAGCCCAGCTTCATCGCGCCGGCATGCATCACCTTGTAGTTGTTGTTGCCGGGCAGGCCGGGGATGCCGTTGGTGCGGGTGACGCCCATCTTGTCCTCGGCCCGGGCGTAATAGGGCTCCAGGTCTTTGAGGGTCAGCGGCCAGTCCATCAGGTTGGCACCGGCCAGGCCGCCGTAGGTGGTTTTTGCCTTGAACTCATGCGCTTGCAGGCGCAGTGACGCACCTGCCCAGTGGGTGGTGGTGCCACCCACGGTTTTGCAGACCCAGGCCGGCAGGCCGGCAAAATCCTTCGCCACGCGCCAGGTGCCCGACGTGGTGCGGGGATCTAGCCAGGCCAGCTGGACAAACGATTTCCACTCGTCGTTGATGAAGGTGGCGCTGCTTTGCAGTGCGCCGGCCTCCAGCACCACCACCTTGATGCCTTTTTGGGCCAGCTCATTGGCCAGCGTGCCGCCGCCGGCACCCGAGCCGATGATGACGACGGCCGAGTCGTCGCTGAAGTCGATTTTTGCCATGGTGTGTCTCTGCGATTTTTAGGGGGTGGATCAGCCGAAGTACGGTGGCGGGCTGGCTTCTTTGGACGGTGCCGGCAGCCACTTCAAATCCTGGAACCCCCGGCTGATGTAGCCACCCTTTTCCCAGGCCGAGCCGGGATAGCCAAACACCGCGTAGGCCATGTCGTTGTCGTACAGCGAGGTGACGCACTGGCCGCGCACGGTGTTGAAAAACGGCTGGCCCTCGATGGCCTTGACGATTTGCAGCTTTTTGGCCGGCGTGGCCTTGGCAAAGTTGCCACCCGCCGCCTGATCGAGTGCGGCGATGCCGTCGCGGATTTGCGTGGCGGCGCCGGCATCACCGGCGGCTTTGGCGTCCAGGTCTTTGGCCAGCAGCGCGTACACCGCATCGGGCAGCTTTTTGTGCGGGTACAGCACCCGGCCAAAAGCCATCAAGGTTTGGCCGTCGGCCTTGCTCAATGACTTCAACTCCAGCGCCCAGACCGGCGACGGCGCCAGCGCGGCCAGCACCGACCCGGCGGCAATCGTGCCCATCAATACGCCCGAGCCTTTGAGAAAGCTGCGGCGGGCCAGCGGCAAGTCGAGCTTGGGCACCTCGCCCGACTCGTCACCGCAGGCCGACGCGGCCGGCGGGTTGGCCCGCTGGATGGGGATGATCTTCATGGTGTGTCTCCTGGGGGGTCTCGTCCGGGTTGCGTGGCACGCCCGGTGCGGCTCAGCCGGGCGGCTGGGGCCCGGCTTGGCGTCAGTGTTGCATCGCCACCGGCTGCGCGGGTGGTACCCAGCTACCTACGCGGGAAATCACTGAGAGGGTGTTGGCCCGCAGCGGCCCCGCCCGCGCGTTGCCTGGCCGACAAAACCGGCCCGGTCAACCCAGCGTGATCAGCAGCTCGGCCGCGCCCGCCGCCAGCCCGGCGCGCAGGGCGTCGGCGGGCACCCACACGCCCGGTGCGCGGTACGGGTTGTGGCCGGGCGTGCAGGCCAGCGGCTGGCCGTCCAGCGCGGCCGACAGCGGGCCGTGGCCGCGTGGCCCCACGGCATAGCGCACCCGCACCGGGTGGCCGTACAGCGGCAACCACACCACCAGGCCGTTGAGTGCGGTGGGCAGCACCGGGTCGAGCCCCAGGCGGTGCTGCTGCTGCGTCAAACCCAGCAGCCGTTGCAGCACCAGCCGGTAGGCGATGCCGGCACCGCTGCTGTAGATGCGCCAGCCGCCCTCCAGCGCCACCCCGCCACGGGCGATGCGGCCGTAGTGCCGCCAGGCTTGCTGGCGGTCAGCAAAGGCGGCGTCCGAGCTGGAGTAGTAGCAATTGCGCTGGCGCGGTGCGGCCTGCGGCAGCAGCGCGTCCAGCCCGATCGGGTTGGCCAGGCGCAGCGCGTGCAAAAAATCATCCGCCCGGCCCAGCTGGGCCAGCGCCTCGGCCCAGCGCAGGTGGGCATGCATGTACATCAGGCCGACCTCGCGGCCAAAGTAGCTGGCGCTCTCACCGCGCTGAAACAAGCGCATCACGCCGCCGCTGTAGCGCAGCGGGCGGTCAAACAGCCGCAGGCCGTCGGGGCCCAGCAAGTGCTTTTTGATCAGGTCGGCATGGGCAGCGGCCTGGGCCGGGGTGAACAGGCCGTCGACGATGGCATGCACCATCGGCAAGGCGCTGTAGCGGATGCCGGTGCGCGCATCGCGCGGGTGCAGCAGGCAATCCACCTGGCCGGGTGACTCGAATGAGGCATAGCCCGCCACCACCCCGTCCACCACCAGCAGGCGCTGGAAATCGGCCTGCACCGCGTCGGCCCAGGCGTCCAGCGCGCTGGCCTGGGCGCTGTGGGCCAGTACGCCGGGCCGCGCCGGGCGATTGAGGTGGCGCAACGCCGCCGCCAGGCAACGCAGCATGCGGTGGTGCAGGGTGACCGTCCAGGCGCTGCACAGGTGCTGGCGCATCGCCGGGTTGGCGGGTTGCAGCGCGTCGTTCCAGTCGCCGTGGCCGTAGGCGGCCAGCTGGGTGCCGGCGATGGTTCGGGCGCGGATGACGGCCAGCGCGCGCGCCACGTGGTCGGCCAGCGACGCCGATTGGGGCGCGGAAGGCGGCTCAATCGCCGCAGGCGCGTCGTGGGCCGCAGGCGCATCGATGGCCGCAGACGCATCGTGGCCCGCAGGCGCATCGATGGCCGCCGGCGCAGCGTGGGCCAGCGGGGCGGCTGGCGCGGCGGCATAAAAGGGCAGCACCTCGTCCAGCAGCGTGGCGTCCCCACTGGCCAGCAGGTAATCGGCCAGCGCCACCAGCGGCCAGAAGACGATGTCGCCGTGCGAGTCATCGGCCCGGCTGTGCGCATCACGCGGGTAAAACATGAACCACTGCGGCCAGTCGCCGTCGGGGTTCTGGGCCGCAAAGACCCGGCACAGCAGGTCGCGCAGCGCGTCAAACCGGCCCAGCGCCAGCAGCAGCTCGGTGGGGCCCTGACAGACATCGCGCGTGCCCCAGCCGCCACCCGAGAACTGCTCTAGCCCGCGCGGCGTGAGGTAGTGCACCAGCGCGTTGTGCGCCAGCCAGGGCAGCCAGTCGGCCAGTTGCCGCAGCGCCGTGCTGGCCTGGCCGGCAGGCTCAGCGCCGGCCGGCGGCTGCCAGTGCAGCGCGGGCGGCTGCGGCCCACCGCCCAGCGGGCGTGCCGTGATCGGAGCGGGCAGGCCAGGCGGCACCGGGTTGGCGACCGGATCGGCCGGCGGCACCAGCGTGCAGGTGAGGGTGAGCGCCAGCTGCCGCACCGCATCCACCCGCAGGCACAGGTAAGGCAGGCGGCGGCTGCGGCCATCCAGGAACAGCGCCTCGTCGCCCAGCACGTGCAGCCGGGGGGCGTCGCTGCGGCATTGCAGGCGCAGGCCACCGGCAGCAAAGCGGCCGGCCATGTCACTGCCCGGGGCGGGTTGCAGGTGCAGGTCGTTGGCGCCCAGCCAGCGCCAGTGCACCGGGCCTTCGGTCAGGCCGTCGTCGGCGCCGTCAGGGCTGTTCA
>JANMKO010000001.1:0-5681 GCA_031372085.1 Betaproteobacteria bacterium | reverse complement strand
CCCGAGCGGCCGATCCTGGCGCTGCACCCGTTTGAGACCGGCGATGTGCTGCAGCTGGGCAGCCGGCGCATCGAGGTGCTGCCCGCGCTGCACACCGTGCCGGCGGTGGGCTTTGCGGTGCTGGGCGCTGATGGCGGCCCCGGCGCCTGGGTGTTTACCGGTGACACCGCGCCCAACCCGGCGCTGTGGCAGCGGCTGTGCCACCTCAAAGTGAGCCACCTGGTGATCGAGACCGCCTTTCGCGACGATGAGCACGCGCTGGCCGCCGTCAGCCGCCACCTGCACCCGGCCGCGCTGGGGCGTGAGTTGCAACACCTGGCGCAAGGCACCGATGTGCACATCACCCACATCAAACCCGGTGAGCTGGACGCGGTGATGGGCGAGATCGCCGCCCTTGACCACCGCCACCGGGTGCAGGCACTGGTGGCCGGGGTGGTGATGGCGGTGCTGTGAGTTGGGAAGACGGCGCCCGCGCAGCTCAGTGACGAGCACGGCTTTGTCATCGCCAGCGACGAGTGCTATTCAAAGAAGCGCTTTTGGCGCGATACATATATACTGGGCATATATTCTGGAGTCCCGCATGCCCGCAGTCGCTGATTCGTTGTTGTTGAAGTTCCGCGCCAAAGACACCCGCTTTGGCGTCACGCGGGCCACTGTCAAAGCGCTTGCCAGCGAGTTGGACACCACCGAAACCCAGGTGGTGCACATGGCGCTGTCGAAGTTGGCTGAAGAGATGCTGCCGGCCTACGCCGCCGATGACGGCCCGTTGACGCCCAGCCAACGGGCCAGCGTCCAGACCCAGGCCAACGCCCGGTTGCCGCAGGGCGAGGTGCTGGACGAGCAAAGCCTGTTCTGATGCCAGGCACCTGGGCGCCGCCTGCGCCCGGCGATCTGGTCTGGTGCTGGTTTCCTGAGTGGCCCGACTCGGCGCCAGGCCCAAAACCACGGCCCGCGCTGGTGACGGCTGTGGTGGCACGCACCGACGGGGTCATGGTGCAGGCGGTGTACGGCACGTCGCAACGGGTTGACCGCCTGAGGGCCGGTGAGTTTGCTATTTTGAAGGCGAGCAACCCAAGTGCGTTTGCGCTGGCCGGGCTGGCTTTCGACACCAAATTCGACTTTAAGAGCAGGCTGAATCTGCCCTGGACCGACGCCTTTTTCAAGCTGGCGCCCAGGGCACCGCACGGCCAGACCCCCAAAATGGGGTGCTTGCATCCGTCGCTGATGCGGGCCGCCAAGGCCGCCTACGACGCTGCGCAAAACCGGTGAGCCGGCCGCCAGGGCCCACCCTGCGCCGGGGCTGCGCAGTGACGTGATCGGTCGTCGGTGACAAGAATGGTCACCCGCCGCCTGCGGCAAGTGACAAAAATTGGCCGGTGAGGCTGACAAACCGTGACTTATGCCCGTTGGGATGGCGGGGCGGTGGCAAAAACGGCTTGGCACGCGATCTGCACTGTTGCACCGTCGTCCCGGCCCCTTGTCCACCTCACACCCATTCTCCAGGAGAGACCCCCATGAAGCGTTTGCAAAAAGGTTTTACCCTTATCGAACTGATGATCGTCGTGGCGATTATCGGTATTTTGGCGGCGGTGGCGCTGCCGGCTTATCAGGGATATATCAAGCGGGCTGCATACAGCGAAGTGATCGCAGGCATGGAGCCATTCAAGATCGGCGTCAGCGAGTGTTTTAACTCAACCGGCGCACTGACGGCTTGTGCTGCCGGGGCAGAAGGTGTGCCCGTTGCAGTATCCGGCAAGGCCGGCGGTGCACTAAATGCGGTCACTGCCGCTGCTGGCGTAATCACGGCGACGCCAAACGCCTTTAAAGGTATTGCCGTGGCCGACACTTGCGTTCTTACTCCGTCTGCTGATGCCGGCGCACTGAAGTGGGTTTTTTCCGGTGGCTGTGTTACGCAGGGTTATGCGAAGAATTAACAGTTTGTTTGCTGCGCCTTGACAGCCAACGCCACCAAAAGCCGCCTTCGGGCGGCTTTTTTCTTTTCTCTGCATTCCCGCCAGCCTGGTCCGGCGGAGGGTTGCCTGGCAGGTGGTCAGCGCCCGCCCGGTGGGCCAGGTTGTTTTTGCATGCCGCATTCAGAACATGGTATATTCTCGGTATATTTCACAGCACTTCAAACCTGTCACCATGACCTCTGCAAAACTCTTTCTCAACGGCCGCAGCCAAGCCGTGCGCCTGCCCAAAGCGTTCCGGTTCGACGGCTTGACAGAGGTGTTCATTGAGCGCGATGGCGACCGGGTGATCCTCAGCCCGGGCCGCCGGCCGTCGATCGAGCGGTTGATCGGTGCGCTAGACCAGTTCGACACCTTCCCGGATCGCCTGCAACCCAGCGTGCCCGATCAGCGCGAATCGTTGTAACGCCAGGGCCGCAGCGATGCGCTTCATGCTGGACACCAACATCTGCATCTATGCCATCAAGCACCGCCCGCCGGAGGTGCTGGCGGCTTTGCGCACGCATGAATCTGCCGGCCTGGGCCTGTCGTCCATCACGGTGGCCGAGTTGTATTTCGGCGTTGCCAAAAGCGGCTCGGGGCGCAACCTGCAAGCGCTGGCGCAGTTTCTTGAGCCGCTTGAAGTGGCCGACTTTGACCAGCACGCGGCGCAGATTTACGGCCCCTTGCGCGCCACGCTGGAGGCGGCCGGCACGCCCATCGGCCCACTCGACACACAGATCGCCGCCCACGCGCTGGCGCTGGGCGTCACGCTGGTGAGCAACAACTCGCGCGAGTTTGCCCGGGTGCCGGGGCTGGTGCTGGACAACTGGGTTTTGCCGCGCTGAGCGACGGTGTCGGTCGGCTGGGCTGGGCTGGGCTGGGCTGGGCTGGGCCCAGTTGCAGCGGCTCACGCCAAATCCACCGGTTTGATATTCAAGCGCTGGGCGTAACGCGCCAGCCCCGCGTTCAGCGCGACCATGCCCACCGCGCCCGCCTGCTCAGCGCAGGCCAGGTGCAACGCATCGCCGGCACGCAGCGCGGTGGCGGCACCCAGCCGCATCAGGGCAGCCCGGTGAAAGTGGCCCGGTGTCGCGGGCAGCAACGTCAAATCACGCGCGGTCAACGGCTCAAACCGCTGCCAACGGTTTGTGGTTTACTCGCCCGCGCCCTGACCGCTGCGCCCTTGCCGGCCGCCTTTATGTTGACATCCGCCCCCGTAGCGCCGCTGCCGCCGCCGCTGCCATTCGCCGGCCTGGCACTGCCCGCCGCCCTTCTCGCCGCCACCGTGCCCACGCTGCTGGCCTACAACCAGCCGCCGTCGGCCACGCTGTTGAACCAATGCCTGGCGGTGGCCTTGTGGGGCGGGGTGGCGCTGGCCCTGCCGCCCGGCCGGTGGGTGCGCAGCGCCTGGCCGCTGCTGGCCGCGCTGGGGTTGATGGCCTATGCCGCGCTGGCGTCGTGGCTGTTGGGCGCCTTGCCGATGTCGCTGGCGCTGCTGGCGCTGGGCCTGCTGGCAGGCGCCGGGCTGATGGTGGTCACCGGGGCCAGCGCCGCGCAAGCATGCAGCGCCGTTGGCGCGCCCACCGGGCCGTCGGCCTTTGCCGCAATGGCGGCGGGCCTGCTGGCCGCTGGGGTGCTGGGCGCGGTGGTGGCGCTGGTGCAGGTGTTTGCGCCGGGCGCCACCGACGGCCGCTGGATCGCCCACTCCGGCCTGGCCGGCCGGGCGGTGGGCAATCTGCGCCAGCCCAACCACCTGGGCAGCCTGCTGCTGTGGGCGCTGGTGGCCGCCGTGGCGCTGCATGAGCTGCGCCGGCTGCCACGCGCCGCGCTGTGGGCCCTGGCCGCACTGCTGGTGTGGGCGGTGGAGTTGACGGCCTCGCGCACCGGCGCGGTGGGCCTGGGGCTGCTGCTGCTGTGGGCGCTGGTAGACCGGCGCTTGTCACCCGGCGCACGCTGGCTGCTGGCCGCCACACCGCTGCTGTACGCCGTGGCCTACGGCGCGATGGCCTGGTACGGTGACATCAGCCAGCAAGCGCTGGGCGCCGGCGCCCGGCTGGTGGCCGAAGGGGCTGTGGCGGGCGCGGCCACCGGCATCGACAGCCCCAACTCGCGGCTCAACATCTGGCGCAACACGCTGGCCTTGATTGCCGCTTATCCGATGGGCGTGGGCTTTGGTGAGTTCAACTTTGCCTGGACGCTGACCGCCTTTGCCCACCGCCCGACCGCGTTTTTTGACCACACCCACAACCTGCCGCTGCACCTGGCGGTGGAGCTGGGCCTGCCGGGTGCCGCCGCCGTGTGTGGCCTGCTGCTGCTGGCGCTGTGGCGGGGCGGCCAGCGTGCCCGCCGCGCCAGCGGGGATGGCGGCGTGGTGGCCCGCGCCGGGGGGGCGCTGGTGCTGATCACGCTGCTGCACAGCCTGGTGGAATACCCGCTGTGGTATGCCTACTTCTTGCTGCCCACGGCGCTGGCCTGGGGCTTTGTGCTGGGCACGCCGGCCGGCGCCAATGCCAGTGCCAGCACCCACGCCAACGCCCACGCCAACACCCACGCCGACACCCAGGCCAACACCGCCGCCACCGCCGGCGAGCCTGCTGGCCTGCGGCCGGCCCGGCCAGCACGCCCCGGCTGGGGCCTGGCGGCCGGCGCGCTGATGGCCCTGGGCGGCGCGCTGGCGCTGCTGGACTACCAGCGCGTGGTGGTGATCTACGCCCCCACCGCCGAGAGCGGCTCACTGGCGGCGCGCATCAGCGCCGGCCAGCACAGCCCGCTGTTTGCCCACCATGCCGATTACGCCGCTGCCACCAACAACGCGCCGCCCGACAGCATCGCGCTGGGTTTGCTGCGGGCCCCGCATTCGCTACTGGACACCCGCTTGATGATGGGCTGGGCCAGCCACCTGGCCGTCAGCGGCCAGGCGCTGCAACGGGACCAGGCGCGCTGGCTGGCGCAGCGCCTGCGCGAGTTTGACAACCGCGATGCCGACGCTTTTTTTGCGCTGTGTGCGGGCGGCGCCACGGTGGCATTCCAGTGCCAGGCACCGTTGGCGGTGCACAGCTGGCGTGAGTTTCTGGACGAGCCCGCTGCGGCGCCGGGCGGCGCTTTGCCACCGCCACCGGCCGGCAAGCCGCTGCCTCAACCCGGCCCGGCCGTGGGGCCGTCGGCGGCGCTGTCGGTGGCCTCGTCCGCCAGCCAGTGACCCGATTTGCCGCCGCGCTTTTCCAGCAGGCGGATGCCGTCCATCACCATGCCGCGATCCACCGCCTTGCACATGTCGTAGATGGTGAGCAGGCCCACCTGCACGGCGGTGAGTGCCTCCATCTCCACGCCGGTGCGGCCCACGGTCTCGGCCTGCACGCTGATGTGCACCGTGCTGGTGGCGGCGTCGAGCGTGAAGTCCACCGCCACGCGGGTCAGCGGCAGCGGGTGGCACAGGGGGATCAGCTCAGCCGTGCGCTTGGCGGCCTGGATGGCGGCGATGCGGGCAATGCCGATCACATCACCCTTCTTGGCGCCCCCCGCGCTGATCAGCGCCAGCGTGGCCGGCAGCATCTGGATGCGGCCCACCGCACGGGCGATGCGGTGGCTGTCGGCCTTGCCAGCCACGTCCACCATGTGGGCCTGGCCGTGCGTGTCGAAGTGGGTGAGGGGCGAGGTCATGGCGAGTTCAGGGCGGGGGTTGGCTTGATGAAGGCGGCGGATGGCGAATTCAGGGCGGCGGCACGGCGA
>JANMKO010000509.1:0-1624 GCA_031372085.1 Betaproteobacteria bacterium | reverse complement strand
GCCCGCACGCCCGAGCCAGCGCATGAGATGGTGACGTTGACCGATTACCGCCAGCGCCACGCCCAGTACAAACGGGATGCCGACGCCCAGGCGATGCACCGCCAGCACCCGCTGGTGGCCATCTGGGACGACCACGAGATTGCCAACGATTCGTACCAGACCGGCGCGCAAAACCACCAGCCGGCCACCGAGGGTGGCTGGGATGCCCGCGTGGCCGCCGGCTTGCAGGCGTATTACGAGTGGATGCCGGTGCGGCCGGTGGACACCCGCAACCTGCGCGACAACCACCGCGCCTTCGTCTACGGCGATCTGGCCGAGCTGCTGATGCTCGAAGAGCGGCTCAGCGCCCGCTCCCAGCAATTGCCTGCCACCGTGGCCACGCCGCTGGGCGCCGGTTTTACCCAGACCGGCGCCTACCTCGATGCCAGCCGCACCCTGCTGGGCGATGCCCAGGAAGCCTGGCTGGCCAACCGCCTGCGCAGCACGCCGGCACGCTGGAAGCTGCTGGGCCAGGGGGTGATGTTTGCGCAACTCAAGGGCGTGGCGGCGGCCAACGCCGCTGGCGGCGGCGCGTTCTTGAACTCAGACCAGTGGGACGGCTACCAGCCCGCCCGCGACCGCCTCTACGACGTGCTCAAAGGCGGCGCCAGCCAGGCGCCGGTGGGCAATGTGGTGGTGCTCACGGGCGACATCCACAGCAGCTGGGCCGCTGACCTGAGCCAGGACCCGAACAACCCGGACGTGGCCAGCGGCGGCTACAACCCGGCCACCGGTGACGGCGCCCGGGCGGTGGAGTTTGTCGGCACGTCGGTCTCGTCACCGGGCGTGGACAGCGACACCGGCGGCAGCATTGCGGGCTTTTTGCGCTCGCTCAATCCGCACTTCAAATTCATCAACCTGCACCGGCGCGGCTACTTGCTGCTGGACGTGACGCCGCAGCGCGCCGTGGGCGAGTGGTGGTTTGTCGATACCGCCGCCAGCCCCAGCAACATCGAGACCTTTGCGGTGGCATTCGAGACGCAACACAACGGCAACCGCCTGGTGCCGTCGGCCCAGACCGCGCCGCGTGCCAACCCGCCGCTGCTGGCGCCCTGATCCACCTGAAACGCCTGAAACGCCTGCCCGAAAGCCGCCCATGACACACGCCCTCAACATCCGCCTGCGGCGCACCGCCAGTGCCGCCGCCACCGCGCTGGCGCTGGCGCTGGCCGCCGCGCCGCCGGCCGCCTTGGCTGCCAACTTCACCTTTGCCGGCCAGATCACCCACCACAACGACACGGTGCAATTCGATTTCACGGTGGCTGCGCCCGGCACCGTCCGGCTCTGGACCGATTCCTGGCAAGGCGGGCTGAACTTCGATCCGATGCTGTCGCTGTTCAATGCCGACCTCAGCCTGCGCAGCCTCAACGACGACGACGACAGCATCGCCCCCGGCCAGGGCTATTACGACGCCGGCCTGTCACTGGCCCTGGCTGGCAGCTACCGGCTGGTGTTGACGGCGGCGTCCAACGCGCCCAACGGGCCGGGGCTGGTCAACGGCTTCACCTACAGCACCGATGCGCCCATCCTGCTGGCCGATTGGGTGCAGCCCAGCAGCAACATCAACCTGGGTGACCAGAAAGGC
>JANMKO010000793.1:0-3844 GCA_031372085.1 Betaproteobacteria bacterium | reverse complement strand
TGGGGCCACCCCCCGCGGCGACCCACGGCCCCCGGCGCGCTGCCCGGCGACGCCGCCCGGCAGGCGCTGGCGCAGTTTGGCCGCGACTGGCTGGCCGCCAGCCTGCCGTTGCAAACCACCCGCCTGACGGCCTGGCTGCATGGCGCCGCCGCCGTGCTGGCGCTGGGTGCGGTGGCGTCGCTGTATGCCCGTGGCCTGGTGTTTGATTACCGGGCCGGCTGGGACAGCACGTTTCTCGACGCTCACGCGGTGCGCCAGGTGCTGGCGGCAGTGCTGGGGCCAGCCGCCGCGCTCAGCGGCCTGGCGCTGCCCGACGTGGCCACGCTGGCCGGCCTGCGCCTGGCCACTGGCGGCAGTGAGGGGGCCGCCCGCTGGATCCACCTCTGGGCCATCACCCTGCTGCTGGCCATCGTGCTGCCGCGCGCCGGGCTGGCGGCCTGGGCCGGCTTGCGCGCGCGCCGGCTGGCTGCCGATCTGCCGTTGCCGGCGGGCCATGACGATTTGCAGCGCCTGCTGCGCTCGGCCTCGGGCCAGGCGCTGCCGGTCACCGTGCTGCCGTACAGCTACGCGCTGGACGCGCAACGCCAGGGCGCGCTGGTGGCGCTGCTGGACAGCCATCTGGGCCCGGGCGTGCTGGCGCAAGTGCAGCCCAGCCTGCCGCTGGGTGCCGAGGACGATCTGCCGCGCTGGCTGGCCGGCGTGCCGCCCCACCCGCACGACCCGCACGGCGCGGGCGACAGCGGCGGCGCGGTGGTGGCGCTGTTTGCGCTGACCGCCACCCCCGAGCGCGAAACCCACGGCGCGTTTGTCCAGGCGCTGGCCGCCCAGCTGCCAAACCCCGCCGCGCTACAGGTGATGGTGGACGAGTCGGGCTTCAAGGCCCGATTTGGTGCAGCGGGCAGAGTGGGTGCTGGTTTTGACCAGCGCCTGGCCCAGCGCCGCACCGCCTGGCGGGACGTGTTGCAACCACTGGGCGTGTTGCCGCTGTTCATCGACCTGTGCGCTGCGCCGGGCACGGGCAGTGACTTGCCTGCCGGCCAGCCCGCTGGCCAGCATGCCAACGTGCGCCCGGCCACGCCGCCCCGATGACGCCCCCGGCCACCTTGTCGCTGAGCCTGGTCTCGCATACCACGGTATGGGGAACGCTAAATTCGGCAACCGAGCGGCGTGAAGGTGTCTCGGACACGCAGGCCACAGCGTCTATCGCAGTAGTTCGGCACCGGAAAGTCGCGCACACCCTTGATCGAACGTCAGAAGCGGGCAATGTTTGGCAGTCGTTGAAATGCCGACATGAAGCGCGTCTGCGAAGTCGATTCGCCCTTCACCGGTCTCGATGGCGTCCAGGGCCAACTCGACAGCTTGGTGGTGCTCGATGGCCAGCGATGCGTTTTTCAGCAGCGCACCAAGCGCAGCGATCATTTGAGGTTTTGTACGCTTGTACACACTCCGCAGCACCCACTCCAGCTCCAATACCACCGTGATCGGTACAAAGAAAACTTCACCGGTAGCGTCTGCCAGATCCATCAGCCGGTCGATGACCTTGACCTGACCGGAATCGTCTCGCGTCAGAACGCGCACCAGCAAGTTCGTATCGAACGCCCTCACTGCTTTTTGACGGAAACGGTTTGCATCTTGGTGGACGCTGGCGGCTTCTTCGCGTCCGATACCGAGACAAAAGTTCCGCTGCGTGCGTTGCGGATAGCCTGGTCGTCTGCCTTGATCCTTGTCGCCGTCACGCCGCGCAAGTCACGCAGCGTGCCGGACTTTGCACGCATGATGACCCTGCCATCCTGGGTGGTTGTGATGATCAGCGAGTCACCTTCCTTCAAGCCGGCTTGTTCGCTCACATTGCGCGGCATATCCACCATGAACTTCCCTGTGAGGGTGTTGCGCTTGAGCACGGTGGAACCTTTGGTGGCCATCGCGCCAGTGTAAATCGGTCCCGTAGTCCCGAATACGAATCTTCCCCAGATGCCCGACCACATCAACCTGTCCCTGGTCTCGCACACCAACGTCGGCAAGACCACGCTGGCCCGCACCCTGCTGGGCCGCGACATCGGCGAGGTGCGGGATGCCGCCCACGTCACCCAGACGGTCGAGCCGCATGTGCTGGCCGAGTCGGCCACCGGGGACCGGCTGCTGCTGTGGGACACGCCCGGCTTTGGTGACAGCCTGCGCCTGGCCCGGCGCCTGGTGCAGGCTGGCAACCCGCTCGGCTGGCTGCTGACGCAGGTCTGGGACCGCTTTCGCGACCGCGCTTTCTGGGCCAGCCAGCAGGCCATCCGCCATGTGCTGGGCCAGGCCGATGTGGCGCTGTACCTCGTCAACGCCGCCGAGGCGCCCGAGGACGCCGGCTACCTGGCGGCCGAGTTGCAGGTGCTGGCCTTGCTGGGCAAGCCGGTGGTGGTGGTGCTCAACCAGCTCGGTGCACCCAGTGCGCCGGCCGACGAGGCGGCGCAGGTGCAGCGCTGGCAGGCCCATTTGCAAACCAGCCCCGGCGTGGTGGCGGTGCTGCCGCTGGACGCTTTTGCCCGCTGCTGGCTGCAAGAAAGCGTGTTGCTGCAGGCGGTGGCCCAGGCCTTGCCCGTCGACAAGCAGCCCGCGATGGCGCGGCTGAGCGCCGCCTGGGCGATGCGCCAACGCGGCGTCTGGCAAGCGTCGATGGCGGTGCTGGCCCAGCGCCTGGCCCGTGCCGCGCTCGACAGCGAAACCATCGCCCCCGCCGGCTGGCGCGGCCAGGCGCGCAAGCTGGGCGCCGCGCTGGGCCTGGCCGGCGCCGCTGACGCCAGCCCGCAAGCCCAGGCCATGGCCGCGCTGGCGGCCCGGCTGGATACCGACATCCGCCGCAGCACCGCCGAGTTGATCCGCCTGCACGGGCTGGACGGCCAGGCCGGCGGTGCGGTGCTGGCCCAACTGGCGCGCCACTTTGCCCGGCGTGAACCAGTCAGCGAGGGCCGCGCCGCGCTGTGGGGCGGCCTGGTCACCGGCGCGCTGGCGGGCCTCAAAGCCGACATCCTCAGCGGCGGCCTGACGATGGGCGGCGGCCTGCTGGCCGGCGGCGTGCTGGGCGCGCTGGGTGCGGCCGGTGCGGCGCGCGGCGTCAACCGCATCCGGGGCATCGACCAGGCCTTGTTGGCCTGGGACGACGCGGTGCTCGATGCCCTGCTGCGCTCGGCCCTGCTGGGCTACCTGGCAGTGGCCCACCACGGCCGGGGCCGGGGTGCGTTTGATGCGCCGCAAGACGGCCAGGGCGGGCCGGCCGACGAGCCGCCCAGCGCCTGGCCGGACGCGGTGGACGCCGCGCTGGCCGCGTTGCAGCCGGCGCGCAGCGCGCTGTGGCAGCGGCGCCGGGCCTTGCTGGCCGCCGCGCCGACCGGCGCGCTGCCCGGCCTGGACGACGACGGCCGCCCGGCCGGGCAGCCGGCCCGCACTGCGGCGGCGCCGCCGGCCGATTTCACGGCCGGATTGCAAGGTCTGCTGGGCGACGCCAGCGCCGCCGCGCTGCGCCGGCTGTACCCCGACGCGGCGGCGCTGGGCGGGGCGGTGCTGGGTTGAAGTCGCGCGTCTGTCGTTAGTCGGCCGTCTCGCACGGCACGGGCATTCACCGCTTGGGCATCAGAATAACTTGTTAGTACAATAAACAGATGCGTTACGAGCATGACCCTCAAAAACTGGCGGCCAACGTAGCCAACCACAAAGTGTGGTTTCACGAGGCAGATGATTTTGAGTGGCAGACCGCGCTGGTTCAGGTCGATGCACGCAAGCACTACGACGAGACGCGCTTTCAGGCTGCCGGCCTGATCGGCACGCGGCTCTTTTTGATGGTCTTCACCCTGCGCGAAAC
>JANMKO010000780.1:0-2822 GCA_031372085.1 Betaproteobacteria bacterium | reverse complement strand
CGCGGCCATCATGGCCAACGCAGCCGTAGAGGCCAACCTAGCGGCGCTGCACCGTCAACGCCTGCCCAACCGCCCCAACGGCCGATGCCGCCGCTGCTGCTGATTGATCTGCTGCTGGCCAGCGCGGCATTGGCCATGGCGCTGGCGCTACGGCCCTGGCGGGCCCTGGGCGCCGATGGCCCGCCCTGGCCCTGGCTGACCTGGGGCGCGGTGCTGCCACTGCTGTGGGGGGCCGACCGCTACGCCGCGATGCCGATCGTGCAGCCGCTGTCGGGCGCGGCATTTCTGGTGCTGTGTGCCGGCTGGCCACTGGCGATGCTGGTGCTGGTGCCGGTGGCCGCCGTCACGGCGGGGCTGGGCGGCCTGGGCTGGGCAGACGGCTTGCACCGCGCGGTTTGGCTGGGCGTCGTGCCGGGCACGCTGGCGCTGGGCCTGGGCACGCTGCTGCGGCGCTGGCTGCCCAACCACTTGTTTGTCTACATCCTGGGCCGGGGTTTTTTTGTCACGCTGCTGGCGGCCACGCTGGCCGGGGCCGGCGCGCTGCTGCTGCGCCCGCCGCCGCTGGGCACGTCGGTAGAAGACCTGCTGCTGGCGCGCGCCCTGGCCGCGTCGGGTGAGGCCTTCATCACCGGCATGCTGGTGGCCATCTTCGTGGCCTTTCGGCCGCAGTGGCTGGCCACCTACTCCGACCGGCTCTACCTGCACCCGCTGCAGTAGCGCCCCGGCCAGCGCCGGCCAGCCACCTCGTCAGCGCCTGGCGGCCGGCTTGACGCCGAGCTCGTCAACCAGGCGCCTGGCGCCGTAGACCTGTTGCAGCGCCTCGACCAGCGCCGCCGAGTGCACAGCCACCGTGCGGTTGACCGCCGCGTCGAAGCCGTAGTCTCCGCCCAGTGAGCCCAGGTTGCCGTCAAACACCAGGCCGACGATCTGGCCTTGCTGGTTGACCACCGGAGAGCCGGAGTTGCCGCCGATGATGTCGTTGGTGGTGACGAAGTTCATCGGCAGGTCCAGCCGCAAGCGGGCCTTGGCGGCCAGCCATGACGCCGGCAGCGCAAACGGGTCGGCGCCGGTGTGGCGCTCAAATGCACCGCCCAGGGTGGTGAAGGGTTGCACCATCACGCCGTTCTCCACAAAACCCTTGACCACGCCATACGACAACCGCAGCGTGAAGGTGGCGTCGGGGTAGGTGCTGTCGCCCAAGACCTCAAATCGGGCCCGGGCCAGCAGCTCTTGCTGCTGCTTCATCGGTCCGTCCACCTCGGTCTCGATTTGGTGGCGGATGGCGCGGGCGTCAGCGTCGATCGCCCGGGCCAGCAGCACCATCGGGTCGCGGGACGCGGCGATGCGGGCCTGGCCGCCATCGAACAAGGTTTTGCGAAAGCCGCCGGTTGCATTGCCGGCGGCATCGGTGCGGATGTCCTTGAGCCGGCTGCCCCTGACCGCAGCGACGGCGATCTGCGCCGGGCTGCGCTGGCCAAAGACACGCCGGATCACCGGGTGGTCGGGGCCCAGGTCTTCACGCATCCTGGTCAGCGACCAGGCCAGCGTGGCGATCTCGAATTCATCGTAGATCGGCCGTTTGGCCAGCAGGTGCTGTTTGAACTGCGGCAGCCGGGCATCGGCAAACTCCTTCAAGCGCTCGCCGTTGGGTTTGCCCAGCTCGTCGCCATACCGAACCAGGCCACGGGCGATCTCGAACAAGGTCGAGATCGGGCCGTGCTCAAGCGCGTCGAAGGTCTTGCGCAGGGCCTGGTCGTGCTGGACCAGGGTCTCGATCCGGTCCCACACGGCGCCGTAGCGGCGCGCCATGTCGGGCTGGCCAGCCACCTGGGCGCGCAGGGCCTGCTCGTTGCTGGCAAGCTGGCCGTAGAACGCCTTGTCGGCCAGCGCCGCATGCCGGCCCTTCAGCGCCTTGAGCCAATTCTCGTGATCGAACAGCAACTCGCTTGAGTGGCGCTTCTGCTCGGCGCCGCGGTGCTGGTATTCGGTGAGGTAGCCACGCAGCTCGGCGGCGAGATTCATCTGCCTGGGCAAGCGCCAATCGCGGTCGTCGTCGATCTGCGCCAGCGTCTTGCCACGCGAGGTGCCACCAGGGTTGCCAGACACAAAGGTCAGCTCACCGTCGCGCAGCCCGCCGTCCGACCAGGCCAGGTGGTGGTCCATCACCATCGGCCGGTCGTCGGGGCCGTAGATGCGCAGGAACGACACATCGAGGTCGTAGCGCGGAAACATGAAGTTGTCGGGATCACCGCCGAAAAACCCGATGCGGTCCTCGGGGGCAAAGACCAGCCGGATGTCCTGCAGGCGCCGGTAGCGGTAGAGGTCGTAGCGCCCGCCCCGGTACAGGCTGATGACCTCGCAGCGGACCTCATCCGATGTCGCGCATTGCTTTTCGATCTCGGCCAGCGCCGCCTTCTGCCGCTCGGCAAAGCGCCCGGCATCAACGCCCTCGGTGGACGCCTGCACCTGCGCCGTGACGTTGCTGATCTCGACCAGTTGGTTGATCTCCATGCCGGGGCAGCGCGCTTCGTCGCCCAGCGTCTTGGCATAAAAGCCGTCGCGGTTGAAGTCCTTTCTGGCCAGGCCGGAGAGGTTCTCGATGCAATCACGCGCGCAGTGGTGGTTGCTCATCACCAGGCCGCTGGCCGAGACCACCGACGCCGAGCACCCCCCGGCGATGCGCACCGACGCCAGGCGCAGGTGGTCCAGCCAGGCGGGGGTGGGCTCAAAACCATGGGCCTGCAGCACCGCCCTGGACGGAAAGTTGTTGAAGGTCCACATGCCTTCGTCGGCCGACGCGGCGCCGGCCAGGGCCCAGGCCA
>JANMKO010000752.1:0-2888 GCA_031372085.1 Betaproteobacteria bacterium | reverse complement strand
GTGACTCGCGCCAGCACTCGCTGTTGACGTGGCTTGCCTGGGTGGCGTCGAATGCCACGATGGCGGCCTGGCTGTTTGAGCACAACGGCCGGCGCTGGAACAAGGCCATCGTGGTGACCGCCGGCAATGCGGTGATGTGCGGGGCGGCCTGTTTGTTGATCGTCCACTACCGCTGATCGCCCACTACCGCTGATCAATGGCGGGCCTGGCGCGCGCAGCGTTGCCAGACCTTTTATCAGGAGCACCCCATGCATCGACGGACCTTGGTTGGCTTGCTCGCCGGGCTGGGCCTGGCGCCGCCGATGCGCGCTGCGGCGGTGGCGCCGCCAGCCCCGCCACCGCCAGCCCAGCCACGGGGCAGCGCGCTGCTGGCGCCCTGGGCCGGTCCGCACGGTGGCCTGCCGCCGTTTGGGCAGTTTGCGCCGGCCGATCTGGCGCCCGCCCTGCAGCAGGCGATCACCCTCTACCGCGCCGAGGTGGCCGCCATCGCCCGCAACCCTCACGCGCCCACCTTCAGCAACACGGTGGCCGCGCTGGAGGACGCCGGCCGCGCTTATGGCCGCGTCTTGTCGATGTATTACGTCTACGCATCCACGATGAGCGATGCGCCGATGCAGCAGATTGAGCGCGACACCGCGCCGCTGCTGGCCGCCATGGACGATGAAATCACGCATGACGCCGCGTTGTTCAAGCGCCTGCAGGCGGTGGCTGCCCAGCGCGCCAGCGCCGGGTTGACGCCCGAGCAGCAGCGCCTGGCCTGGGTCTACCAGCGCCGGCACGCCCGCCAGGGCGCGGCGCTGGCGGCGCCCACCAAAACCCGGGTCGAAGCCATCAACCAGCGGCTGGCCACGCTGTACACCCAGTTCGGCCAGCACCAGCTGGCCGACGAAGAGCAGGGCCGGCTGGTGCTGCAAGACGCGGCCGATCTGGCCGGCCTGCCCGACAGCCTGCGCGCCGACGCCGCCGCCGCTGCCGCCCAAGCCGGCCTGCCCGGGCGTTGGCTGATTGCCAACACCCGCTCGGCAATGGAGCCTTTCATCACCTTCGCCCGGCAGCGCGCGCTGCGTGAGCAGGGCTGGCGGCTGTGGACCGGGCGCGGCGACAACGGCGGTGCCAATGACAACAACGCCGTGATCGGCGAAATCTTGCAACTGCGCGCTGAGCGGGCGCGGCTGTTTGGCCATGCCAGCCATGCGCACTGGGTGCTGGAAGACAACATGGCCAAGACGCCCGAGGCGGCACTGGCGCTGATGATGCGGGTGTGGCGGGCGGCCACCGAGCGGGTGCGCACCGAGGTGGCCGACATGCAGGCGCTGGCGAACATTGAAAACGCGGCTGAAAACGCGGCTGAAAACGGCGCCGGCACGCGCGCCGGGGCTGCGCACGGCGCCGCCGCCGCGCCCAGCATCGCGCCCTGGGACTACCGCTACTACGCCGAAAAAGTGCGCAAAGCCCAGTACGACATCGACGAAGACGAGATCAAGCCCTATCTGCAACTGGACAAGATGCGCGAGGCGATGTTCTGGGCCGCAGGCCAGGTGTTTGGCCTGGCCTTCAACCGCCTGGATGGCGTGCCGGTGTGCCACCCCAGCGTCACCGTCTACCGCGTGCAGCGCGGCGGCCAGCGCGTCGGGCTGTGGTATTTCGACCCGTTTGCCCGGCCCGGCAAAAACTCGGGCGCGTGGATGAATGCCTACCGCACGCAAGAAAACTTCCGCGGTGCGGTGACGCCCATCGTCTCGAACAATGCCAATTTCACGCCGGGCCAGCCCGGCCAGCCGGTGCTGATCTCGTGGGACGACGCGGTGACGATGTTCCATGAGTTTGGCCATGCGCTGCACGGCCTGCTGTCCAAAGTGCACTACCCCAGCCTGGCCGGCCCGTCGGTGCTGCGCGATTTTGGTGAGTTTCCCAGCCAGCTCTATGAGCACTGGCTGCCCACGCGTGAGGTGCTGGGCCGGTTTGCCCTGCACCACCAGACGGGCCAGCCGATGCCGGCCGCGCTGGTGGACAAAATCCTGCACGCCAGGCGCTTCAACCAGGGGTTTTTCACGGTCGAGTACCTGGCCTCGGCGATTTACGACATGCAGATTCACCTGGCCAGTGCGCAACTGCCGGCCGACCAGCGCATCGATGCAGGCCAGTTTGAGCGGCTGACGATGCAAACCATCGGCTGCCCGGCCGAGGTGGTGATGCGCCACCGGCCCACCCACTTTGGCCATGTCTTTGGCGGCGAGGGTTACTCGGCCGGCTACTACAACTACTTGTGGGCTGACACCTTGACGGCCGACGCGGCCGAGGCGTTTGCCGAGGCCGGTGGCTTCTACAACAAGGCGCTGGCCCGGCGGCTGGAGACCACCCTCCTGCGGGTGGGCAATAGCGTGCCGCCGGACGAGGCATTCCGGCACTTTCGTGGGCGGGATGCCGATGTGCAGGCGCTGATGCGGCTGCGCGGCTTTGCACCGGCGGCCGGTGGGTGATTGCCGCCAGCGCACCGCGTGTGGCCAGCGGCGGGCGGCGGGCGGCGGGCGGCGGGTTGCGGGCGGCGGGCGGCCGCAAAGCCGCGCCGCCCGCAGCCGCCGGCTTCGGTCAGTGCGTCACTGCAAGCAGGCTTGGGCGATGACGATGGGCGGCTCGCCGCAGGCGGCGTCGCCGTAGTCGCGGTCGGTCAGCGCTTGCACGGCTTTGCTGCGCAGTGCGTCCAGGGTCTGCTTTGGCGGCGGCCGGCAGTGGTGATTCGGCGCCAGCGTCACCTGGCCGGTGGCGCTGACCGCCTGCACCACCAGCCCGGCCTGCTCCAGGCTGCGCAGCACGGTGATGAAGCTCTGGGCCGGTGGGCCGCTGGTGGGTAGCCGGGCGGTGCAGTCTTTGGCCGTCGATGAGCAGCC
>JANMKO010000712.1:0-1775 GCA_031372085.1 Betaproteobacteria bacterium | reverse complement strand
GCCGGTGTTCAGCCAGGTGGTGCAGCAAACCCTGCGCATGATGAATGTGGCGCCCGATCTGGATGTCAAGCCCAGCGTGGTGGCCAAGGCCTTGCCACCGGAGCCGGAGAGCTTTTGATGCTGCGCGCACTCGCCTCGGTTGCAGATGCCACCGCCTGGCTGGCGGCGCGCGTGGCTGCGGCTGGCGCGGCTGGCGTGTCGGGTGCGTCCGGTACGGCCGATGCCGCCGGTGGGGCCGTCAGCCGCGCCATGCTGCGCACCGACAGCCGGCAGGTGCAGCCCGGCGATGTGTTCATCGCCTGGCCCGGCCAGGCTACCGACGGCCGGCAGTTTGTGGCCAGCGCGCTGGCGGCCGGTGCGGTGGCCTGCCTGGTCGAGGCAGACGGCATGGCGGCCTTCGGCTTGCCGTCCGACGATGGCCGCATCGCCTGCCTGCCGGGCCTGAAGGCCGCCACCGGCCCGCTGGCGGCGGCCTGGTTTGGCACACCGGCCGACCGGTTGACGGTGATTGCCGTCACCGGCACCAACGGCAAAAGCAGCACCGCCTGGTGGACAGCGCAGGCGCTGACCGCGCTGGGCCAGCGCTGCGGCGTGGTGGGCACGCTCGGGATAGGCGAGCCGCCACCTGCGGCGGCGGGGGGTGAACCGCCGCTGGTTGCGGCGGGGCGTGAGCCGCCGTCGGCCGGCGCGGCCGGCACGGTGCTGCACACCGGCCTGACCACGCCCGACCCCGTCACCTTGCAAGCCAGCTTGCGGCAGATGGCCGACGCCGGTTTTGCCGCCTGCGCGGTGGAGGCATCGTCCATCGGCCTGACCGAGCACCGGCTGGCTGGCACCGCCATCAGCGTGGCCCAGTTCACCAACTTCACCCGCGATCACCTCGACTTCCACGGCGACATGGCCACCTACTGGGCCGCCAAGCGGGCGCTGTTTGACTGGCCGGGCCTGCGGGCGGCGGTGGTCAATATCGACGACGCGCAAGGCGCCGACCTGGCGGCTGAGTTGTCTGACCCCCTCGCAAGCACGCGGGAGCCGATGGCTCGCGCCTTGCGCGGGCAGGAGCCGATGGCTCGCGCCTTGCGCGGGCAGGAGCCGATGGCTCGCGCCTTGCGCGGGCGGGAGAGGGTTGGGGTGAGGGTGGATGAGGCGGGGCAAGGGCGCCAAAAATCCCCGGCGTCGGGCTGGTTGGCCGAACCGGTAGCCGATCAGACCCACGCCGGCAACGACCTCTGGACCACCGCCATCACCCACCCGGCCCGGCTGCGCGCCGAGAACCTGGCCTACACCGATGGCGGCCTGTCGTTCACCGTGGTGGAGGGCGACCACCGCCTGCCGGTGCGCAGCCGCCTGATCGGCGACTACAACGCCAGCAATTTGCTGGCCGTGCTCGGTGCGCTGCGGGCGCTGGGCGTGGCGCTGGCCGATGCCGCCGCCGTGGTGCCGGGCCTCAGCCCCGTGCCCGGCCGCATGCAACGGGTGTCGACCCCCGCAAACCAGCCCGAGTTGGTGGTGGACTACGCCCACACGCCCGACGCCCTGGACAAAGCCCTGGCCGCGCTGCGCCCGCTGGCCACCGCGCGCGGCGGCCAACTGTGGTGCGTGTTTGGCTGCGGCGGTGATCGGGACGCCAGCAAGCGGCCGATGATGGGCGCCATCGCCCACCGGCAGGCCGACCAGGTGGTGCTGACCAGCGACAACCCGCGCCACGAGTCACCCGCGCTGATCCTGGCGCAAATCCTGGCCGGCATGTGCGCTGATCCGGCGGTGGCGGTGAT
>JANMKO010000707.1:0-3259 GCA_031372085.1 Betaproteobacteria bacterium | reverse complement strand
GCGCCACCTCATCCTGCTGCGCAAACTGCTTGCCTTTGCGGGCCAGTTTGTCGAGCGCCGCCTTGGCCTGGGCGTTGTCACCGGCCTGCAACTGGTAGCGCGCCAGGCTCAGCAGCAGCGGCCCTTCATCGTGCGCCAGGGCCACGGCGCGCTGCTGCACGGCGATGGCTTGCTTCCAGTCGTTGTCGTAGGCATGGGCCTGGGCCAGCGTGTCCAGCAGCGCGGGCTGGTCGGGCGCGTTGCGCACGGCGCGCGCTGCCATTGCCGTGGCGCCGGGTTTTTTCAGCTGGATGTGCAGCATGGCCAGGTTGTTCAGCGCCAGCACATGGTCGGGCTGCAACGCCAGGATCTGCTGGTAGCGCTGCTCGGCCAGCGCGGGGTTGCCGCCCACCTGCGCCGCGTCGGCCAGCGCAAACAGAAACGCCGTGTCCTGCGGCTGGCGCTTGAGCCAGGCCGTGGCAAACGTCTCGGCCTCGGCCGCTTTGCCACCGCGCAGCAAGGCGATGTGCAGCTTGATGGCGGCCGCTCCTGGCGCCTGTTTGTCCAGCGCCTTGCGCAGTGCGGCAGCAGCAGCGTCCCATCGGCCGCGCCGGGATTCGATCTCGCCCTCTACCGCAAAACCCACCGCCTCAGCCGGGCGCTGGGCCTGCATGCGGTGGGCGATGTCCAGCGCGGCGTCAAACTGTTTGCGCTGCAGCGCCACGGCAACCGCCTGGCCTTGCGCCTCGGCCAGGCCGGGTGACAGCTCCAGCGCCCGGTTGATGCTGCGCTGCGCCAGACCCAGCTCGTTGGTCTGCAAATAGACATCGGCCAGGCCCAGGTGGCCGCGCGCTGACCGGGGTTGCAGGCTGACGATCTTGCCGTAGGCGGTGACGGCCTGGTGCGTCTGGCCCACCCGCAGCTGGCAGCGCGCCAGCAGCGCCAGCATGTCGATGTTGTCGGGCAGGGCCACGGTGGCGGCCAGCGCGGCGTTGAGCGCGGCATCAAAATCGTGGCCGTCAAAGTGGTGGGCGATCAGCGCCACCCGGGCGTCGGGGTCGGCCGGGGCGGCCTGCACGGCGGCCATGATCTGTTTTTGCACCTCGGCACGCGGTGCGTGCCGGCGCGCCAGCAATTCAGCCAGGGCCAGCATCGCGGCGGCGTTTTTGGGCTGGCTCTTGAGCACGGTCTTGAAGCGCTGCTGGGCCACATCGGGCTGGTTGTCGCGCAGATCCAGTGCGGCCAGCGCGGCCACCGACGGAAAGTAGGCCGCGTCCAGCGCCAGCGCGCCCTCGAAGCTCTTGCGGGCGCCGGCGCTGTCTCGCTTCATCGCCAGCACCTGGCCGCGCATGTGCAACGGCATCGGGTCGGCCGGCCGTTTGCGGCGCAGCGCGTCCAGCGCGGCCAGCGCGGCGTCTGGCTGGCTGCGGCGCAGGTGGGCGCCGATCAGCGCCAGGTCGGCTGAGCTGCCGGGGTCGTCGCTGGCGATGGATTGCAGCTCAGCGAACACGGTGTTGTCGTCGATCCGGCCAAAGCCGGCGCTGGCCACCAGCGTGCGCAGCTGGGGATCGGTGGGTTTCAACCGGGCCAGGCGGGTGTACAGGGCGTCGGCCTCTTTGGCCTGGCCGTTCACCAGCCGGGCCTGGGCGGCCAGCGCCAGCACGTCGGCACTGGTGTCGGGCGCGTCCAGCAGCGGCGCCAGCGTGACCAGGGCCTTGGCCGCCTGGCCCAGCCGGATCTGGGCCTGCGCCAGCAGGCGCCGTGCCAGCGGGTTGCGCGGCGCCAGGGCGGTGGCTTTGGCAAACAGCGCCTCGGCGGCCACCGGGGCATTCAGCTTGAGCTCGTTTTCACCGGCCGACAGCAGCACGTTGACGTTCTCGGGCAAGACGCGCAGCAGCACTTGAAACACCTCGCGGGCCTGGGCGTGCTGGCCGGCGGCATAGGCCAGGTGGGCCTCCAGAAAACCGGTGTTGAGCTGCTTGGGGGCCACTTTCTTGAGCGCGGTGAACTGCTTTCGGGCCGCGTCCAGATCGCCCTGCGCCATGTGCAGCGCCACCAGTGCCGACATCGAATACACCTGGTCGGGCTTGATCTTCAGCGCTTTTTCATACGCGGCCATCGCCGGCAGGCGGCCACCGGGCTGGTGCAGCAAAAAATCGCCTTTCAGCGCCCAGGCCTCGGCATGGTCGGGCTGGGCCGCCAGCAGTTGGTCTAGCGTGGCCAGCGCGCCGGCCATGTCGCCGGCCATCGCCGCCAGGCGCGCCTTGATCAACAGGGCTGGCGCTGAGGTGGGCGCGGCCGCCAGCGCACGGGCCACCGTGGCTTGGGCGCCTGGCAAGTCGCCCTGTACCGCCCGGGCCTGCGCCACCGCCGCTTGCAGCCGGGCCTGGGCGTCGGCGTCGGGCAGCACGGTGTCGGCGCCCAGCGAGATGGCGCGCTGGGCCTGGCCAGTGAGCACCAGCGCCTCGGCCAGCCTGGGCAGCACGGCGGCGTCGGGGTGCTTGAGGTCGGTGGCGCGCTGCAGCTCGATCAGCGCGGCCGCCGCGTCGCCGTCGGCGAGCAGCCGCGCCCCCATCAAATACCGCGCTTCGCCCGATTTGGGGTGGGCCTGGATCAGGTTTTTGAGCTTGATTCTGGCGGTGGCGCTGTCAGCCCGGGCCACCTCGGCCTTGGCGCGCGCCAGGTCATCGGCTTGGCTGTTGCCGCAGGCGGACAACACCAGGGCCGACAGCAGGGCCAGCGGCACGGCGATGCGGTGGTGCAAACGCATGGGTCATCCTTTTGGGCCGGGCCGGGCCGGGCGGGGCTGCGGCGGGGGGGCCAGTGCGGGCGCGCCGATGGCCGCCACAAAAACTGCGCTGAATTATCGCGGATGGGGTTTTGCCGGTTGCGACAGAAAGCGCACTTCCGGGCGGTTTCAACGGCGGGCTGCCGGGCGCCGGGGTGCACGCCGCCGGCGTGAGCTGACAAAAAAAACCCCCGGCAGGGGCCTGCCAGGGGCTTTTGACGGCGGGCAGATCAGACCGTCAGCGCCTTGGCGGTGTCTGCGTATTCCTCGATGCGGTCAAAGTTGAGGTACTGGTAGATGGTGGCGGCGTTTTTTTGCACCACGCCCATGTCGGCCAGGTACTCGGCCACGGTGGGGATGCGGCCCAGCTTGCTGGCAATGGCCGCCAGCTCGGCCGAGGCCAGGTAGACGTTGGCGTTTTTGCCCAGCCGGTTGGGGAAGTTGCGGGTGCTGGTGGACACCACCGTGGCGCCCTCACGCACCTGCGCCTGG